>NZ_CAUVXG010000056.1:0-27990 GCF_963555885.1 Protofrankia sp. Cr2 | reverse complement strand
CCCGATCTCGGCGAGCATGTCGATCGCCGCGTTGACAGACCGATACGTGTCCAGGTCCGTCTGGCGCAGCGAGCGCAGCCACTCCCGCAGTTCGGGTGTGGTCTTGATCGTCCACCGATGAGGTGGCTCCACCGACACAGGTCCACTATAGCTCGAACTAAACATGCGGCGTCGTACTCCCGGCAGGCTCCGCGGGGACTGGCATGACTGACAGCCACGATCACAGCCCAGCCCACCGACGACCACGCACACCAGCGAACGTGGACGGACATCCGAGCCCAGGTCACGCCGACACGGCGAACATTCATGGATATCAGTGAACAAACAGCTCCTTTTCTTAATCTGCGGGTTCGGGGTTCAAGTCCCTGGCGGCGCACCCACCCTGACCAGTAAGTATGACGGTCAGTAGTTGCCATTTTTTGATCTTGACAGCAACTGTGACAGCAACGTCGCCTGTCAGATCGCGCTTCCCTGGTCGTCCTGCTTCTCAGGCGTGTCAGGTCGGGCTGTTGTCGCGCTTCATGCTGCTACCGTGCGGTACCGTTTAAGCAGTACCCCTAGCGAGGAGGCCCGCCGTGCGCGAGCTTGGGTTGCCGGCAGCTTTCCGCGATGTCGAACTTGTTGATCCTCCCGTGTGGCTCGACAGAGTACTTGCGGATTCGGATGCAGATCTTGCTGCGGGACGCTTCGTGTCGTTCGGCTCGGTTGAGGAGTTCGACGCTTACGCGCGGCAGATCACCGCTGATGATGGAGAGACACTGCGCCGCACGGCATGATGGGCATACTGGACATCTAGCATGTGCGCATGCCCACCTTCGACGCGCTCGACCGCTTTTGGGCTGACTACCGACGACTCACCCATGCCCAGCGGGAGCGGTTCCTCCGGGCGCGTGACCTGTTTGTCGAGGACCTCCAAGCCGGGGCCGGCTTCCGCACGAGCCTTCGGGTCAAGGGCTTCCGCGGGGAGCCTGGGGCCTTTGAGATGACGTGGGCGGGCGATGGTCGCGCCCTGTTCCGTTATGGCGAGCCGGAGAACAGGTCGTCCGCCTCGGTGACATCGCTGTTAGCCGATCAAGCCGAGGGCGCGGAGAAAATCGGTTTGATCCACGTCGGGCAATGCGCCGAAGCGTCCATGTAGATAGGCGTTCTCGAGGTTCTGTGATTTCCGCACTCTTTCACCCGCGAACTCTGCGAGAGCGCCAAGGCGAGTCGCTCCGGTGTCGACCTTTTCTGTCAGCCAGACTTCGTCGCGATTGAGGTGGTTCAGTAGGCTGGTGTCATGCGAGGTGAAGATCAACTGTGCACCGTTAGGATTTGTTGCCGGGTCATGAAAAAGTCTTATCAGCTGCGCCGACAGGGTCGGGTGCAGACTCGCGTCCAGCTCGTCGAAAAGCAGTAGGGATCCAGACTGCAACACACTGAGTACCGGCCCGATTAGCTGAAACCAGGTGCGCGTACCCTCGGATTCAGCGATGAAGTCGAGTGGCACCCGCTCTTCTGCGGCCCGATGGACGAGTCGTGCTCGCTTTTGAGAACGAACGGCGACAGTCTCTCCTGAAGACTGAAATCTCATCTCCTCTTCCTCGATGAGTACATCGACGATTCCAAGGTCGGCAAGTTTGAGTAATGCCAGTGCTTGTTCTCGATCCGTCCTTGGGATATCTCCGGCAATGCCGGCACCGAACAGCGACTGATGATCATTTGGTGACGGAGGCTCGAACCATCGAAGCGTCGACCGAGATGGCGGCTGATAGCTTCCGCTCGACCCAAACGATCTCGGACGACGCACAGAAGGGCCGAATGTCTGCGCGCGAAGAAGGTCCCGAACAAATCCAGAGACCAGCGGCTCGTCAAAGCGGCGAGCCACGGACAGAGCCAAGGTGTAGTCCGTAAGCAGTTCACGGGTTCCAGAAAGATTCCCCAACCCCCGCTGGAGTTTCAGTTCGCTTCCCTCGCGTTCAAATATTCGGCGACGCTTTTTCTCTGGATAGTGAAAAAGACCTTCGTACTGAACCGCTTCCCGGTTCAGCTCGAGGATGTACTCGAACCGGATGCCTCCGATGAGGGACTCGACAACGAACTCCGAAGATCGTGTAGGCCCGTCACCGAACGCAAACGGCTCGACAGGTATTTCGTGATCCCACGATCGAAGAGAGTTCTGCACTGCTTCCCTGATCCAGGTAAACGCCGCGATGATATTCGACTTGCCTGACGCATTGGGACCGAAGACCGCCGCCACGACGAGGAGACTCTCGCCGAGTAGAGCCGTTCGACGAGCTTCCACACGATCCTGATCAACCGCGATCATGGAGAGCTCAGCCGCATCTAGGATTGAGCGGTAGTTCGATACTTCGAAGCGAATCAGCATCGGCCACCCTAACGTCGTCGATCAGCGCTACCAGAGGCCGAGTCCTGTCAGATCTTGACGAAACTACCATCGAGCGTGCGATCAGGGCGCCATCCTAGCCGAGGAGGGCTGTGTCCCCGAGTTCTGGCAGGCTGTCAGCGAGCATGCTGAGAGGGCCACGTGCATCTGCCTGACCTACATGTGCGCTCCACCGGCGCCCGGGGCCTGGATGCAGGCCGTGATGGTGGTCATGTCGCGTCCTTCCCGGTGGCGCTCGCGATGGAGCGGTGGATGGTGATGTCGCCGTAGGAGGTACGGGCGCGTACCTCGACCGCGTCTTCGCCGGGTTCGGGACGGTCGGCGGCGTCCAGGTCGTTCTGCACGTTGCCGTAGCTCGTGTTGAGGTCCAGCCAGGCGGCGACTCCGTCGAGGATTCCGATGTCGACCGTGCCGAGGGCGGTTTGGGTGAGGATGGCACCCCGCGCCACCTCGCCGATGCGGACGTCGCCGTTGGCGGTCTTGGCCGCAACCGTCGCGTGCGCTCGGTTGACAACGATGTCGCCGTTGGCCGCGCTCACCCGAAGGTCGCTGGTGACCTCGCCGATCCAGGTGTCACCGTTGGAGTTCTTGATCACCGCCGTGCCGTCGATGCCGTCGATGCTGTCGATCCGCACGGCGCCGGAGCCCGTGGTGACGTCCGTGCGCCCGACCGCCCGGCCCACGCCGATGTCACCACTTCCGGTCTTGAGTTCGACCGGGCCTGCCTGATCGACGTGGATGTCTCCGATGCCGGTCTTGTAGCGGCATTCGCCGAGGCGACCGGTGCAGTGCAACGCCGCTACCCCTGCTCCACCTCGCACGTGCGAGCCCGCCGGCAGGTCGATCTGCACATCGATCGACTCGCCGCCCCCGCGAAAGGTGTGCTGCCGCCATCCCCTCGGCGCTTTGATCAGCAGCATGCCGTTGGCGTACTCGACGCGAGTCTGCTCGGCGGCGGCCACGTCGGACTTCTTGGCACCGTCGCTCGGGCGCACCTCGACGACGGTGTCGGTGCGGTCACTCGCCACGATCCGGATATCACCGACGGTGAGATCCACGGTGACGGAGATGGGTTCGGGAGCGTCGAAAGTAGGCATGGCAGTCCTTCTGATGGGTTGGCGGGCACCCCGACCACCACGGGTCGTGGTGTGGAATTTCCTGGCTCGGCTCGGCTAGCGCGCCCAGCCCGTGTAGCGCGCAGCGCCCTGCGGGGCACGCCGTGGGTGTCGAGGGCTGGGGCCGGTTCGTTCCAAGGCGGTGGCAGCCGCGCGCACGAGCCAGGCGTTGACCGACAGCCCTTCACCGCCGGCGGCCTGCTCGATCCGGGCCTTGAGGTGATCAGGCATGCGCAGGTTGATCCGCGCCATCGCGCCCTCGTCGCCCTCGACGGAAGCGGGCAGCGCGACGCCCGGCGCCGGCCGGCCGTTCGGTGTCGTGTCACCGTCATCATCACCATGCAGGTCGTCGACGGACGAGTCGACCGGCGGTGGTGTCACCACGAACTCGAGGTCACGTCCGCGCAGGCGCAGTTCGACCGAACCCGGCGCGAGCTCGCAGGTGATCTCCTCCGCCGCGACCGCCAGCGCGTCCTGCAACGTGAGTCGGATCGCCGCGTCCAGGGGCGCAACAAGGCGTTCAGCAAGCGCACGAGAGTCATCGCCGCCGGCCTCGGCGGCGACCGCAAGCTGGCCTTGGATGTTCTCGACGTACAGCCGGAGGTCCATGGTGCCACTATGGCATCAAGTTAGGTGCCAGATCAAGGGCAACATGAGCCAGAGTGGCTCTACGCCGCCGCTTGCTCGGTGCCAGTTGGCGCTGCCCGTGAGCAGTCGCCGAACACGGCAGGCAACCAGGAGCAACCAAGAGCAACCAAGGCAGTCAGGGGTAGTTCGGCGATTCTTGTCAGCCGATCTTGCGGACGCGGTTGCTGTCTGTGTCGGCGATGTAGAGGGTGCCGGTACGGTCGACTGCCACCCCGGTGGGATTCGCGAGTTGGGCGTGGGTGGCCGGCCCGCCGTCGCCGGTGAATCCGGGGGTGCCGGTGCCGGCTATGGTGGTGATTGTTCCATCGGTGCTGACCTTGCGTACGCGGTTGTTGTTCTGATCGGCGATGTAGAGTGTGCCGGTGGTGTCGACTGCCACCCCGGTGGGATTCGCGAGTTGGGCGTGGGTGGCCGGCCCGCCGTCGCCGGTGAATCCGGGGGTGCCGGTGCCTGCCACCGTGGTGATTGTTCCGTCGGTGCTGACCTTGCGTACGCGGTTGCTGTCCGAGTCTGCGATGTAGAGGGTACCGGTGTTGTCGATCGCCATCCCGGTCGGATCTGCAAGTTTGGCATGGGTGGCTGGCCCGCCGTCCCCGGAAAAGCCGTAGCTACCGCTGCCGGCTACTGTGGTGATTGTTCCATTGGTATCGACCCGGCGTATCCGCTGGTTGTTCTGGTCGGCGATGTACAGGGTGCCGGTGCTGTCGATCGCCATCCCAGTCGGATATGCGAGTTGGGCGTGGGTGGCTGGTCCGCCGTCGCCGGAAAAGCCGTAGCTGCCGGTGCCGGCTACGGTAGTGATTGTTCCCTCGGTGCCGACTCTGCGGACCCGGCTGAACTGGTCGGCTATGTAGAGGGCGCCGGTGCGATCGACTGCCACCGCGGTCGGATGCGCGAGTTGGGCGTGGGTGGCCGGCCCGCCGTCGCCGGAATACCCGTAGGTGCCGGTGCCGGCTATGGTGGTGATTGTTCCGTCGGTGCTGACCTTGCGGACGCGGTTGTTGTTCTGGTCGGCGATGTAGAGGGTGCCGGTGCTGTCGACGGCCACCCCTGTTGGATGTGCGAGTTGGGCGTGGGTGGCTGGTCCGGCGTCGCCGGAATATCCGTAGGTGCCGGTGCCGGCTATGGTGGTGATTGTTCCGTCGGTGCTGACCTTGCGGACGCGGTTGTTGTTCTGGTCGGCGATGTAGAGGGTGCCGGTGCTGTCGACCGCCATCCCGGTCGGGTCCGAAAGCCGGGCGTGGGTGGCCGGTCCGCCGTCGCCGGAATACCCGAGAGCGCCGGTGCCGGCCACGGTGCTGATTGTTCCGTTGGCGTCGACCCGGCGTATCCGTTGGTTGTTCTGGTCGGCGATGTAGAGGGTGCCGGTATTGTCGATCGCCACACCCACCGGATGCGTGAGTTGGGCGTGGGTGGCTGGCCCGCCGTCACCGGCGAAACCGGGGGTACCGGTGCCGGCCACGGTGCTGATTGTTCCGTCGATGCCAACCCTGCGCACCCGGTTGCTGTCCGGGTCGGCGACGTAGAGGGCGCCGGAGTCGTCGACAGCCGCTCCGGTCGGATACGTGAGTTGGGCGTAGGTGGCTGGCCCGCCGTCCCCTGTGAACGATTCGGCGCCAGCCACCGTGGCGATCAGCGGAGAGCTGGATGTGCCCGATTCGCTTGGCTGGACCGTGGTCGTCACGACGGCAAGCAGAGCTGTAAGAGCTGTCAGCCCTGTCAACAGGACCGCAGCACCGATAATCAGGGGCTTGCGACTGAGCCTGGGCTTGCGACTGAGCCTGGGCCTGGGCCTGGGCCTGGGCCTGGGACGTGACACTGTGCCGGCTCCTGCCGCGGAGGTCGCACCGTGGCCACGCGAGACGGTGGTCGTGGAAAGTGCCGCGTCTGTGCCGGCCGACAAAGACCGGTTCTCGTCGTGACCGGAGCCTCCAGAGACGACCGCACCGGGTTGGGCCGCCTCCCGGATCGCCTCGTCCACCCGCAGGATCAGGCCGCTGCGTTTGAGCCAGCCAGCTTCGAACACCTCGGCGGCAGCCTCGGCCAGCGCGACCGCGAACGCCTGCCCCGACGGGTAGCGTGCGTCGATATCCTCGTCCACCGCCCGCATCACCACCCCGGCCAGTAGCGGGTGCACATCGGTCAGCGGCTCGACGCGGGGACGTGCCGGCAGTTGCCCGGCGAACAGCCAGTACAGCACCAGCCCGAGGGAATACAGATCCGTACCCGGGCCGAGCGCGGCGAAGTTCCGCTGTTCGGGCGCCATCCAGAACGGCGTTCCGGTGCTACCGAACGCGGCGGTGTGTTCCAGCAGTTTCGCGATCCCGAAATCTACGATCTTCAGGGTGCCGTCGTCGGCGAGCAGCAGGTTCGCCGGTTTGATGTCGCGGTGCAGCATCTGCCTGCCGTGCACATATGCCAACGCGTCCGCGGCCGCCAGGCCGATCCCGCACACTGTCTCCGGTGAGAGGCGGCGGCTGACGGTGTCCAGCGACTTGCCGGTGACGAATTCCATGAACAACAGGAAGAGGTCATCGACGTCGATCGCGTCGAAAATGTTGACCAGGTGCGGGTGGCTCAGCTGGGCCAGGACCGTCGCTTCGTCCCTGGCGACCCGACGCCCGTCGCTACTCGTCACCAGCACCGCTTTGACCGCGACCAGCCTGTCGAGCCGACGGTCCAACGCCTGGAAGACGTCGCCGAAACCACCATCGCCGAGCCGGCCGCGTAGTTCGTAGCGGTCGGGTAACGCTCGCTCCACGCGGTCTCGGTCTATCGGCACAGCCCCACCGCTCCCAGCGACGACAACCGCGGATCCCTGGCGGTACAACAGGCCGCCGTCATCCCTCCCGAATGGAACAACTGTAGCTAATCGCATTCTATCGGCGGCAAGCGACCCACATGCTTGTAACGCTCAGTGGCGCTACCTCCGGTTCGGATATCGGGCACCGAACGGTGGCATGCCTCTGATGACCGCTAATGAGCTGACTGTTCTAGACTGATCGCTCGCGGTGGTCGACGATGGTCGCCGGGTCGGACGTGGGGGGCGGCTGGGTGGATGCGTTGGTTGCGTGTGATCCGTTGGTGCCGTCGGATCCGGTGCGCGTCGGCCCGTACCGGATCCATGCCCGGCTGGGGTCCGGTGGGATGGGCCGGGTGTACCTGGGGACGTCCGCCGCGGCTGAGCAGGTGGCTGTCAAGGTCATCAAGTCGGAGCTGGTCTCGGATCCGGTCATCCGGGAGCGGTTCGCCGCCGAGGTCGAGAACCTCAGGATGGTCTACGGGTCGCGGGTCGCCCGGTTCGAGGGTGCCGGTCTGGACGACGAGCCGCCCTGGTGCGCGGTCGAGTACGTCCCTGGTCAGACCCTGCGTCAGTATGTCGATCTGCGGGGGCCGCTGGAGCCGCCGCTCGCGGCGATCCTCGGCGCGGCGCTCGTCGAGGGGCTGGTAAAGATCCACGAGGTCGGGTTGCTGCACCGCGATCTCAAGCCGCAGAACATCCTGCTCGGCCCGGACGGCCCGAAGGTGATCGATTTCGGGCTGGCGCTGCTGGCGGACCGGAGCAGGGATCTTACCGAACCGGGCGCGGTCATCGGGACGGTGGCGTACATGTCACCGGAACAGGCCCGGGGCGAAAGAGAACTGACACCCGCGGCGGATGTCTACGCGCTGGGCGCCACCCTGGTTGCGGCCACGACCGGACACCCTCCGTACCGAGGCGTGGGTGGGCCGGCGTTGCTCTGGCACATCGGTGACCCGAACCATCATCCGGATCTCAGCGCCGTGCCGGCCGCGCTGACATCGGTGCTCGGCGCGATGGTGGCCTTCGAGGCGTCCGCGCGGCCGTCGCTCGACGTGGCGCTCGAGCGGTTGTTGGCGGTGGCGACGGCCGGTGGGCTGACACGGTCGGGGATGCGCCGCCGTCTCGTGGAACGCACCCACGGCCCGGTGGTCGAAGGATCAGCGATCATTCTGCCGGATGTGGATGACCGGGTAGTTGACCCGGTGGTCGACCCGGACATGACGCGTGATGCCGTGCCACCGCGTGATGCTGTGCCACCGCGCGATGTGCCGTCACCGGGGCCTCGGGTGGGACCTCGGGTGGGGCCGGCGACGTCGCGGGCGCGGGCGTCGGTCAGTGTGGAGTGGCTGGTGGCGCGCTTGCGTGCCGAGTACGCCGGTGATGCGGCGTTCTGAACCGTGACCCCTGGTCACGGCGTCGGGAACCATGGGGTCCAGGGATGGGGAAGGGCAGGCGGTGGTGACAGCCGGGCCGCGCGGGTCGTACGCGCCGGGAGCGCGGGTCCTCGTGCGCGACGAGGAGTGGCTGGTGCGCAGCGCTGTCCAGACGGCGCACGACGGCTGCATGATCAAAGTAGTGGGGGCGTCGGAGTTCGTCCAGGACTGCGAGGCGACGTTCTTCGACCGGCTCGAACCGGTCGAGGTGCTGCGCCCGGAGAACACCGTCCTGGTCGCCGATGACACGCCACGGTTCCGGCGGAGCCGGCTGTTCCTGGAGGCGCTGCTGCGCCGCACGCCGTTGCCGCGCGGTGAGCGTGGGTTGGCGTTGGCGGATGCGTTCCTGCTCGACCCGAAGATCTACCAGCAGCGCCCGGCCGAGCGTGCGTTGTCGGGCCTGCGCCCGCGGCTTCTGATCGCGGATGTGGTGGGTCTGGGCAAGACCCTGGAGATCGGGCTGATCCTGGCCGAGCTCGCGCGCCGCGGCCGGGGGGACCGCATCCTCGTGGTGACTCCCCAGCAGGTGCTCGAACAGTTCCAGCACGAGCTGTGGACGCGTTTCTCCCTGCCGCTGGTCCGGTTGGACTCGGTGGGTATCGAGCGGATCCAGCGGGAGATCCCGGCCGGGCGCAACCCGTTCACCTATTTCAAGCGGGTCATCGTCTCGGTGGACACGTTGAAGAACGTCGGCATGTACGGCCACCACCTGGAGAACATCGTCTGGGACGCGGTCGTGATCGACGAGTCGCACAACCTGATCGGTTCGGCGAGCCTGCGTAACCGGCTGGCGCGGCTGCTCGCGTCCCGGACAGACGCACTCCTGCTGGCCAGCGCCACCCCGCACAACGGCGACAAGAAGTCCTTCGGTGAGTTGATCAGGCTGCTCGACCCGGCCGCGATCGCCGATGTCGAGCACTATTCGGATGCGGACATCAACCATCTCTACGTCCGTCGGACGAAGATCGACAAAGAGGTCCGGGACGAGATCAGCGGCGACTGGGCCGACCGGGGCCCGTCCGTGCCACTGCGGTGCCCGGCGACACCCGCCGAGGAAGCGATCTTCGCCGAGTTCACGCGGGTCTGGCTGCCGCCCGGCGACGCGGGCACGGTCGGGAACGCGGGCACGGCCGGAAACGCGGACCAGCCCGGCGATGCGGGCACGCCCGATCCGGTGGCGCGTGCGCAGGTCGTGAGCATTGTGAGCAGGGAACGGCGACTGTTTCCCTACACGCTGCTCAAGGCGTTCCTGTCGTCCCATCATGCGCTGGCGCAGACCGTCGACACGCGGCTGAGCTCGCCAGGCTGCACCGACCCGGCCGAGCGGGCCGCGCTCGGACGGCTGCGTACGCTGGCGGCGGCCATGACCGACACCGACTCCGCCAAACTGTCGGCGCTGGTAGGCGAGCTGCGCGGGATCGGTGTCGGCCCAGGGAGCGATGTCCGGGTCGTGGTCTTCTCCGAGCGGATTCCGACGGTGAAGTGGCTGGCCGAGGTGGTACCGGCGGCGCTGGGTTTCACCGGGCGGGCGGCCCGGGACGCAGTGGCGATCATGCATGGCGGCCTGACCGACACCGAGCAGCAGAAGATCGTCGAGGAGTTCTCCCAAGGGGACATCCCGGTCCGGATGCTGTTCACCGGCGACGTGGCGTCCGAGGGCGTCAACCTGCACCGGGCGTGTCACCAGCTGGTGCACTACGACCTGCCGTGGAGCCTGATCCGCATCGAGCAGCGCAACGGCCGGATCGATCGTTACGGCCAGCGGCTCCAGCCGCAGTTCCGGGCGTTGATCCTCACCTCGTCGGTGGACGGAGCCAAGGACGACACCACGGTCGCCGAGAAGTTGCTGGCCCGGGAGGCTGAGGCACACCGCAGTCTCGGCAGCGCCGGGGCGGTCACCGGGGAGTATCGCGCCGATCGGGAGGAACGCCGGCTCGTCCAGGACCTGCTCGCCGGGCGGACCGTCGAGGAGTCTCTGGACGTCGGCCCCGAACGCGATGTCCTGGCCGATCTGCTCGCCGGTGTCGGCGCGACCTCGGTCGCAGCGCAACCGCAGCGGGCGGCGGTACCGACCGTGTTCGCCTCGACCGAGCAGTTCGTCCAGGAGGCGCTGCGGGAGGTCTTCGGCTCGCCGGAGGACGCGCTCGGGCTCCGCCGCGAGGACGGGTTGATCGCCTTTGACGCCCCACCCGAGCTGGAACGCCGGATGTCGGACCTGCCCCGCTCCTACCTGGCCGACCAGCGGGTGGACGGGCGGCTGCGGCTGAAGCTGACCTTCGACCGGGAGCTCGCCGGGCGCACGCTGGACGAGGCCCGCAGGAGCCGCAAGAGCAGCTGGCCTGCCATCGCCTACGTCAGTGACATCCATCCGGTCGTCGACTGGCTGATCGACAAGGTGCTTGTCAGGCTCGGCCGGCAGCAGGCGCCCGTCCTGCTCGCCGACGTCACCGGCCCGGTGTTCTGCATCCAGGGCATCTACTGCAACCGGATGGGCCAGCCGACCGTGGTCGAATGGATGGCGGTGCGTGGCCTGCCCGACACGCCGGATGTCGGGCCCCTGGCCGAGGTGCTGGCGCGGGCCGGGGTGAACGCGGCGATGACCAATCCCGCCTCGGGGGTCGATCTCGGACGGTTGCAGGGGCTCGTCCCGGCCGCCGTCGAGGCGGCCCGCAGGCATCTGGCGCAGCGGCGCGACGCCTGGGACGCCACGACTGCCGAACCGTTGCGTGTCCACCGTGCCCGCCTGGAGGACTGGCGCCAGCGCAGTCTGCTGCCCGAGACCGCCGCCGCGTCCCAGCGGGCCAGCAGAATGCGCCGGGTGGATGACACCATGCGCGAACAGAACGATCTTGTTGCGCGGCTGGAGACCACCGGCGAGCCGTTGCTGCGCCTGCTCGCGGTCCTGGAGAGTGCCGCGTGACCGTCGAGTCGCTGACCAACCGGGGCGAATACCTCTCCGCCTACTACCTGGGGGAGCTTCTCCCCGGTGTAGTGAAAAAGGAGTATCTGCCCCGCTGGACGGAGGCGGAGAAGACGACCGCCGCACGCACCCCGCGGGCCGGCATCCGGGCGTTGCGCCGGACCTATTTCGATCTCAAGGCCGAGATCGTCGAACTCATGGCCGATGACGCCGAACGCGACAAGCTCCGGGCCAAACTGCACGAGTTGCATGACGAGGTCCTGCGCGCGCTGGCCTTCTCGCCGCGACCGGCGGAGCGCAGCGTCATCCGGGCCGGGACGGAGCATGTCGTCGCGGTCGCCCACGCCGAGGGCGGGGTGTTGGCGATCGAGTGCGGCTGGGCGACGGACACCGACGCGGCGACCGAATCCGACGGTGCCGGCAGGCTGGCGAACCCGGTGGATGTCGACCCGCGGACACGCATCGAGACCGGCATGGCGCTCGCCGGCCACCTGTTCGCCCTCGACGACGATCCGCCGCGCTATGTGCTCATCCTGACCGGCGGTGTGGTGACGCTCGCAGACCGGCTGACCTGGGGCGAGGGCCGCTACCTGGCGGTCAGCCTCGATGTGGCGTTCGGGCGCAACGACACCCGGCCCGGCGGCGAACTCGACATGATCGCCGCGCTGTTCGGTGCGGACTCGCTGTGCCCGCCCGAGGAGGGCGGCGCCGAGCGCCTCGCCGAGCTGCGGGAGGGTTCCCGGCGGCAGGCGGTCGGCGTCTCCGCGGAGCTGCGGGAGGGGCTGCGGCTGTCCGTCGAGCTGATCGCCAATGAGGTGCTCGACCGCATCCGGGCGGCCGGTGCCCGTCCCGAGCAGATCATGGAACCCGATGAGCTGGGACGTGAACTCGCCCGGGAGGCGCTGCGTTACCTCTACCGGATCCTGTTCCTGCTCTACGCCGAGGCCCGCCCGGAGCTCGGCGTGCTGCCGGTGGACCATCCCGAGTACGCCGAGGGGTACAGCCTCGCCCGGCTCGGCGATCTCGTTTCCCGCACGCTGATCGGCGAGTCGGCGGGTGGTGGCTTCCACCTGTACGAGTCGCTGGACCTGCTGTTCCGGATGGTCAACGAGGGGCACCGCCCCCGTGGCGCCGAGCCCGAGCCCGAGCCTGAGGCCGCCTCGGACAGGCAGACCGACAGCGACGAGGCCGAGCGCAGCGACGGCGAGGGCATCCGCTTCGAACCGTTGCGGTCCGAGCTGTTCCTCCCTGAGGCGATCAAGTTGATCGGTCGCAGTGCTTTGACCCATCCGGGGGCCGACGACAGGGATGACGACGGGGACGACGGCGACGGCGACGGCCGGGACGACGGTGACGGGTCCGACGCGCGGACGATCGACACCCGGCTGCGCAACACCTGCCTGTACGAGGTGCTGCGGCTGCTGATGCTCACCCGCGGTAAGAAGAAGGAACGCGGCGGGTTCATCTCCTACGCCCAACTCGGCATCAACCAGCTCGGCGCGGTCTACGAGGGGTTGATGTCCTACACCGGATTCATCGCCGCGGAGGAGCTGTATGAGGTCGCCAAGGGCGGCGACCCATCCGACGGCAGCTGGATGATCCCGGCGTCGCGGGCGGACGACTACCCCGACGCGGTCTTCGCCCGCGCGCTCGACGACATGGGCCGCCGTACCGGGCTCCGCGTCCGCTACCCGGCGGGGTCGTTCGTGTACCGGCTCGCCGGCCGGGACCGCCAGACCAGCGCCTCCTACTACACCCCGCAGTCACTGACCGAGGTGACCGTCCAGCTCACGCTCAGGTACCGCCTCGACCAGGATGGCACCACGACGCCCGCCCGCGAGCTGCTGGACTGGACGATCTGCGAGCCGGCGCTGGGCTCCGGGGCCTTCCTCAACGAGGCGATCAACCAGGTTGCCGCCGAGTACCTGCGGCGGCGTCAGCGGGAGCTGGGGGCGAGTCTCGATCCGGAGCGATATGCCGTCGAGTTGCAGAAGGTCAAGGCGTACATCGCCCTGCACAACTGCTACGGCGTGGACCTCAATCGCACCGCCGTGGAACTGGCCGAGGTGTCGCTGTGGCTGAACGTGATGCACGCCGGTCTGCAGGCACCCTGGTTCGGCCTGCACCTGCGGCGCGGTAACTCGCTCATCGGTGCCGGCCGCCGCTACTACGAGCCGGCGACACTCGCCGACAAGGGGTGGCTGACCACCGCTCCCACCGACCATCCGTTCCGTGACGGCGACCTGCCGGACGGGGTCATCCACCACTTTCTGCTGCCCGCCGAGGGCTGGGGTGCGGTCGCGGGGGAGAAGGAAGCCCGCCAGCTCGCGCCCGAGGAGGCCAAACAGCTGGCCGCCTGGCGACGGGCGATGCTGCGCGTGCCTGCGGACAAGGGGAAGAACAGCCAGGTCAAGCGGTTGCAGGGGATCGCGGGCCGGGTCGAGTTCCTGTGGGGGCTGGTGCGCCAGCGCCTGGAGATCTCCGAACGGGAGATCCGCCGGCACATCGACGTCTGGGGCGCCGACGACCTGCCACCCGTCACCGGGGCGGTGCCGCGGGAGAAGATCCTCGCCGACCTGGAGGCGCCGGGCACGCCGTACTGGCGGCTGAAGATGCTGATGGACGCCTGGTGCGCGCTGTGGTTCTGGCCGCTGGATTCGGTCGGCCTGCTCGACGGCTCGGCCGCACAGTACGAGCGGGATGTCGTCATCGTCCGGCACACCGAACAGGCGCAGCCCGCGGGGGACGCCGTGGTTGCGCCCAGTTGGGCGAAGGAGTCCCTGTTCGACTTCGACCTGGATGGCTCGGCGGAGCCGTCCGAATCATCCGAGTCGTCGCTGCCCGGGACGTCGAAGAGCTCGTCCACGGCGGGGAAGACAGCCGGGAAGGTGAAGGCGTCGGCGGTCGAACGGCTCCGGCGGCTGGTGCCGCTGCGCGGCCTGGACGACTGGCTGACCTTCGCCGAGGCGCTGGTCGGCGCCAAGGACATCGCCGCGGACTCGCTCGGCGCCCATTTCACCTCGCTCGCAGCCCTGGAGGAGTACGAGAACGGCCTTGAGGGCTGGATGGGGATGGACGGCGAGAACCGGCTGCCCGAACGCTTCCCCTGGCTCGGTGTGGTGCGGGAGATCGCCGACCGGCAGGGCTTCTTCCACTGGGAACTGCACTTCGCCCAGGCATTCGCGGGCGGCGGCTTCGACCTCCAGGTCGGCAACCCCCCCTGGGTCCAGCCGGATTGGAATGAATCCACGGTCCTGGCTGAATTTGACCCGTGGTTCAAACTAGCTGATCGTCTATCGGCTGACGAGTCGACCCGGCGAAAAGATGCCATTTTGAAAGCGGACGTAGACCGTCATTTCTTCCTAAGTCAGTTCGCGTATAGCGTTGGCTTGGCTACGATGCTCGCATCGCCATCGGTTTATCCGCTTATTGCCGGGACGCGCCCCGATCTTTATCGGGCGTTTATGTGTACAGTGTGGTCAAGTTTGTGTAATCGCGGAATCGCCGGCTTGATCCATCCGGATACGCATTTCGGTGGGGTGAAAGAAGGCCCGCTCCGGGCGGCATCGTACGAACATCTTCGTTTTCACGCGCACTTCTCGAATCGGCTACAACTCTTTGCCGAAATTGAAGGGACTCGGCAATTTGGCATCCACATCTACGGTACGTCGAGAATAATTAAATTTGTACACTTAAGCTGGCTCTTCGAACCGAGGGCTCTTGTCGGTTCTCTTACTCATAATGGTTCTGGCGAGAAGCCTGGAATCAAATATAGTGGTGAGTGGGAGCTGAGGCCACACAGGGCCAGAATGATTGAAGTGAACGAAACCCTGTTGGCTCAGTGGAACAGGCTTTCGGGAGGTTCTGCTACGCCTCTTCGCGAGACGGCCTTGCTCCATCTCGTGACTACCGATGAGCAAGGTGCTATTAGTGCACTTGCTGATACCGAGCTACGCGTGGGGCGTCTTAATCCATGGATGAGTCAGGGATTTAACGAAACAGTCGCCAAGAAAGATGGGTTGATTGTTTGGAATACGAGCGTTCCGTCTAAGCTATCTGAATTGATAATTCAGGGTCCTCATTTTGGCGTGTCTACTATTTTCAGTAAGCAACCAAATCAACCTTGCAAGACAAATCGTGACTGGTCAGGTTGGGACTTGGTAAGTCTGACCAAGGAGCCGATCCCGCGTACCAACTATACGCGTGGCTGCGATATGAGACGTTACCGTGATGCGCAAGATCTCTGGAATGGTCGCTCGTATACGGAGTATTTTCGCGTAGCGTGGCGGAAATTGATTCCGTTTGATACCGAGCGCAGCCTTTTTGCCGCTATTATTCCCCCAGGTCCCACTCATGTGCATGCCGTTTATACCCTGGCTTTTCCTGATTGCATCAGGACTGTCCTTACTGCGGGTTTTTGGGCTGCTCTACCGCTGGACTATTTTTTGCGTGTCACGGGACGTGCTGATCTGACGCCCGCCGGTGTTCAGAAGATGCCCTCACCTGATCCGGCTCACCCTCTTGTCCCCGCGCTGCTCTTGCGTACTCTTCGGATGAACAGCCTCAGTGTGGCCTACGCGGATCTGTGGAGTGATATTTTCGATTCCTCCTGGAGTGAGTCTGAAATCTGGGCCGTCGGTTGGCCAGGGCTATCGCCGCTCGGCGACGTTGGTCCAGAATGGAACTGGACGACACCGCTCCGTGCTGAACGGGAACGTCGTTGCGCCCTTGTGGAGATCGATGCTCTCGTGGCGGTTTGGCTTAATATCACTGCCGACCAGCTCGTCGCCATCTATCGGTCGCGGTATCCGGTTTTGTCCGATTATGAAGCTCGGATGTGGTTCGATGCGAACGGCCGTAAGATTGCCGGTAATCACAATACCTACGGTCATGGGCAGACGAAGGAGCATTACGTCCAGCTGATGGCGCATCTGGAGGATCCGGAGCGGGTCGCGCCGCCGGAGGGGTATTCGCCGCCGTTCTACAAGGCGGACCGGGAAGGCGAGATGCGCCAGGCCCATGCGGTGTTCAGCGCCCGGTTGCAGGCGGCGAAGGACGCGGGGTGGACGCCGTGAGGCCGACGCTTGCCGCCGAGGGTCTGCGCGCGAACCTCACCCAGTATTTGACCACCACGTTCGCGCTCGCCGACGCGGGCGAACGTGCGGCGCTCGCGACGTTCCTCAACCATCCCGAGCATGGCATCTTTCGCGGCCCGTACCTGCGGATCCGCACCCCGTTCCGGCCGGCGGCCGACGGTTGGCGCCGCCATCTGGAGTGGGCGCCGGCGAACTTCACCCCGTACGAGCATCAGGCCAACGCGTTCGAGCGGCTGAGTACCCTGCACGGCCCGGCCCGTCCGACGATGGTGACGACCGGTACCGGTTCGGGCAAGACCGAGTCGTTTCTGATCCCCGTCCTCGATCATTGTCAGCGGGCACGGCGGGCGGGCCGTATCGGGGTCAAGGCGCTGCTGCTCTACCCGATGAACGCCCTGGCCACCGATCAGACGTTGCGCATCAACGGTTATCTGGAGCAGGCCGGGCTCGCCGATGTGACCGCCGGCCTCTACATCGGTGACGTTCCCGAGGTCAGCTACACCCGGGTGATGACGAAGCGGTCGGAGATGCGCCGCACCCCGCCGGACATCCTCGTCACCAACTACAAGATGCTCGATCTGCTGCTGCAACGCGCCGACGACCTGACGCTGTGGGACGGCGTCGACCTCGCCTACGTCGTCCTGGACGAGTTCCACACCTACGACGGCGCCCAGGGCACCGACGTCGCGATGTTGCTGCGGCGCCTGGCCGCGGCGACCGGCAAGGCCGAGCCCGGCCGTCCGCTCGGCACGATCTGCCCGGTGGCCACATCCGCGACGTTGGGTGAAGGTAGCGGCGCCGACGGGGGAGCGGGCATCCGTGAGGTCGCCGGCCAGGTCTTCGGGGTGCCCTTCGAGGCGGAGGCGCTGGTCGGGGAGGCCCGCCGGAGTACCAGCGAGATCATCGGAGATCTCGACTACGGTCTGCCCGTGCCCGACCCGGCGGAACTCGCGGCCATCGCCGACCCGGGCCGGGACCCGTCCGCGATGGGCCGGATCGCCCTGGCCGTACTCGGCGACGACAACGTCGACCCCTGCCATCTCGGGGAGAAGCTGCGCGGACACATCCTGACCGCGGCCGTGCTGGAGATCCTCGGTGACCAGCCGAAGACCGCCGGCGAGATCCTCGAACTGCTGCCGCGGCGCGGCGCCTACAACTGGGGTCAGGCGCTGGCAACCGGGTCGGACCTGGCCGCGGCGGCGCTCGCCCGGTTCGTCGCGCTGCTGTCGACGGCCCGGGTCTCCGACAAGCCCGATGACGCCGATGACGCCGATGACGCCGATGACCCCGCTGACCCCGCTGAGGCCGACTTTCCGCTGCGGCCGCTGGTCAGCGTGGAGACGCACCTGTGGGTACGGGCGGTGTCACGGTTGCTGCGCGGCGTCGGGACTGCACCCACGTTCGGCTGGGACGGCGAACCGCTGCGCGACCCCGACCCGGAAGCCTCCGACGCGGACGCGGTGGTCACCGACCGGCGCCAGGCGCGGCTCCCGGCGATCCACTGTCGGCACTGCGGCCGGTCGGGATGGGCGGCCATCTCACCCGAACGCGATCCCGCCGAGCTCGTCACCGACCCGGACAAGATCTACCGTGCCGGTGTCGGCGCGGACAAGCGCCAGGTCCGGGCATTGATCGCCGCCACCGCGAGCGAGATCGCGGGCACCGGTCGGGGTCTGCTGGTCCTGGAGTCGGCGGGCAGCCGGGTCCGGCCGTTCGACCCGGCGCGGGACGCGCCCGCGCCCGGCGCCGGGTCGAACAGTGCCGGGTCGAACGGCGCACCCGCGTCCGACGATCGCGGCACGACCCGCATCCCCGACGGCGTCGCCGTCCTCGGTGATCTTACCGATGTCGCCGGCGCAGAGGCCGACCGCTGCCCGGCCTGCGGCCTGGACCAGGGCATCCGCTATCTGGGTGCCGGGCTCGCCACGCTCGCGTCGGTCGCGGTCACCCAGCTGTTCACCGGTGGTGAGCTCACTGGCCGCGAGAACAGGACGTTGCTGTTCAACGACTCGGTGCAGGACGCCGCGCACCGCGCCGGGTTCATCGCCAACCGGTCGTACACGTTCTCGTTGCGCTCGCTGCTCGTCGGGCAGCTGCGGCCCGGCGAACCGGTGGCGCTCAACGACCTGCTCGCCGATCTGATCGCCGCCGCCACCGGCCCGGCGGCCGACCCCGGGACGCTGGCCGCGATCGTCCCGCCGGACCTGCACGACCAGCCTGGGATCGACGGCCTGCTCGCCGGTGAGCACGCCGGCGGCGCGGAGGTCTGGCAGCTGATCGGTGACCGGCTCGCCTTCGCGGCGATCATGGAGTTCGGGTTGCGGTCCCGGGCGGGCCGCACCCTGGAGCTGACCCGCACCGCCGCCGCCGAGGTCATCCTCGACGAACCGGAGAAGATCGCCGCGCTGTGCCGGGACGTGTTCCTGCACGGGCCGGTGACCACCGGCGCTCCCGCGGACGAGGCGACCTACCTGGCGTTCGTCCGTGGACTGCTCGAACGTTTGCGGATGCGCGGCGCGGTCCGGCACCGCTGGCTCGACGGCTACCTCGGCCAGGCCGGGGCACGCTGGAAGGTGTGGGGTGGGCGACCCAACGGCATGCCCGCGTTCCCCCGCGGGATGTCCGCGCCGGCGTTCCTGCTGTCCGCGCCGAAGCGCCGCAGCGAATTCGACGTCATCACCGCCCGCGGTGGCTGGTACCAGGACTGGGCGGTCCGCTGCCTGGAACTGTCCCGCGAGCACGCCACCGACTATCTGGCCAGGCTCCTGCCCGTCCTCGCCGACGCCGGAGCGCTGGCCCGCCGGGTCGCCGACGACGCCACCACCGTCGTCTACGGGCTGCAACCCGGCCACATCCGGGTGACCCGGCTCGGGGACGACGAGGTGGCCGCCGCCGAAGTCCGCTGTGACTCCTGCGCCTGGACGCAGACTGTGGCCCCGGCGCGGGTGGCCGACTGGGTCGGGCAGCGCTGCGGGCGCTACCGCTGCCCCGGCCGGCTCACCGCGGGCGCTCCCGGCAGCGTTCCCGGCGGCTCGGATGACGACGTTCCCACCGACTACTACCGGCGGCTGTACACCGAGGGCGGGATCTTCCGGGTCGTCACCGGCGAGCACACCGGCATGCTGACCCGTCCCCAGCGGGAGAAGGTCGAAAAGCAGTTCCGGGACGGCAGCCGCTACACCGACCCGAACGTGCTGTCGTGCACCCCCACCCTGGAACTGGGCATCGACATCGGTGACCTGTCCGCGGTGGTGCTGGCGTCGCTGCCCACCGGGCCCGCCAACTACGTGCAGCGGGCCGGCCGCGCGGGACGACGCAGCGGCAACGCGTTCGTGCTGACGTTGCTGGGCCGCCGCGAACGCGACCGCTACTACCTCACCGACCCGCGGGAGATGATCGCGGGGGAGATCGTCCCGCCGGGCTGTTACCTGTCGGCCGTGGAGATCCTGCGCCGCCAGTACGTGGCGCACCTGGTGGATCTGACCGCCCGGGGCCGGCTCCCCGGCATCCTGGCGCTGCCGCGGTGGGCCTCGGCGCTGTTCGGCCCGTCCGGCTGGCTCGCCTCGTTCACCGAGGCGGCCCTCGCCGTCGGTGACACGGTTGTGGCGGAGTTCCTCGGCCTGTTCGGCGACACTGCTTCCGGCAACGCTGCCGCCGGCGGGGCGGCTACTGCCGGGGTCAGCGCAGCCGCCGCGGCCGAACTGCGTGACTACGCAACCGGCGGGCTCGGCCACGCCGTCCGGGCGGTGGAGGCCGAGTGGGACGGGCGCCTGGCCGACCTGCGCTACCGGCTCGACGCGATCGAGCAGGCCGCCGCATTGCTGATCACATCCGACCCCGACCAGGACCGTGAGCACCGGGCGCTGCGGGCGGAACGCAGGGCGGTCGCCCGGCGGATCGCGGAGATCGGCAAAGCCTCGGCCCACGGCACCCTCGTCGAGTCCGGGCTGCTGCCTAACTACGCGCTGATCGACAGCCGCACCGCGTTGGAAGCCACGCTCGCCTGGGAGGACCGCAGCGGCGACGGCAACCGGGTCTTCCACAGCGAACTGCGGGAATACAGCCGTCCAGCCCGTCCCGCGCTGGTGGAACTCGCCCCCGGCAACAGCTACTACGTGCTGGGTTACCGGCATGTCGTCTCCGGGCTTGACATCGGCTCGCCCAAGCGGCCCGCCTACCAACAGTGGCGGGTCTGCCCGGCCTGCGGTTACGTCCGCACCACGCTGGCCGCCGAGGACACCACTCGCTGCCCCCGCTGCGCCGCCGCGGCGATCGCCGACGCGGGCAACCTGTTCACCGTCCTGCGGCCCACCACGGTCACCTCGCATGACCGGCGGGAGGACGCGAGAATCCGTGACGACTCCGACGAACGCGACATCAAGCTCTACACCACGGAGATCGCCGTCGACATCGACCCGGCCGGTGTCAGCCGGTCCTGGCGGCACAGCCATCTCACCTTCGGCGTCGACTACACCCGCCATGCCGTCATCCGCGAGTTCAACCTGGGCGCGGCCCGGTACGACCGGCCCGCCGGCGACACCTTCGCCGGTGTCGAGACGCGGCTCAACCCCTTCTACACGTGCACGTCGTGCGGCGGCACCACCAGCGCCGGGCCGCCGCCGACGACAGGCCCGGCGCTGACCACCGCCACCTCGTCCGTCGACGGCTCGACCGGCCGCGGTGACCGGGCAGCTGACCATCACCGCCTGTGGTGCCGCTACCGGCGGGACCCGTTCGCCGCGGAACACGTCGCCCTGGTCCTCGCCCACGAGCTGCGCACCGAGGCACTGCGCATCCTGGTGCCGGCGGTCACCGCCGCCGTGGCGGAGCGGATCACATCCTTTGCCGCGGCCCTGCGTCTGGGCATCGCCGCCCGCTACGGTGGTGATCCCGATCATCTGCGGGTCGCGGCGGCGGTCATGCCCGACCGTGACACCGGGCAAACCCGGCGGTTTCTCGTCGTCCACGACATCCAGCCCGGTGGTACCGGCTACCTGCACCGGATCAGTGACCCGGACAGCTTCCGTGACGTGCTGCAGGCCGCGCAGGCTGTGATCGAAGGCTGCCGCTGTGTCGGTGCGGGCAAACCGGCCTGCCACCGGTGCCTGCTGCGCTACGCCCGGGACAGGGAGTTCCCGCTGATGATCCGGGCTGAGGCGCTCGCCATGCTGCGGGGGCTCCTCGACCCGTGGACGGTCGCAGCATCGGTGCGGACCGACGAGATCTCCCTGTTCGACCAGGTCGAAAGCGAACTGGAACTGCGGTTCCTGCAGGCCCTGCTCGACTGGGCCGAACGCCCTGACAGTGCCCCGCAGCCCAGGGCCAGCATCACCCGGGGAGCCGACCAGAACGGCGCCCGCATTGCCGATCTGCGGATGGAAGGGCCCGACGGCCAGGTCGTCCACTGGCGGATGAAGCTGCAGAACGCCATCCGCGGCACCCGCCCCGACGTCCACTTCGTCCGCATGGACGCGGCCCCCGTCGAGGTTGCCGTGTACCTCGACGGTTATCGCTACCATGCCTCCGCCGAGCACAACCGGCTCGCCGACGACGCCGACAAGCGGACCCGGCTGCGCGCCCACGGTGTGCACGTCTTCCAGCTCACCTGGGATGACGTGGAGGACTGGCGCGGCGGCACCGGCGGCACAGGCACTGCCGGCGGCGACCGGCCGCGGGTGTGGCCGCCCTACCACGGCCTCGGGCAGCAGGCCGCCCGCGCGTACTACCAGCAGCGCACCGGACGTGACGGCGGGGAGCTCGGCGAGCTGGTCTGGGTGAACCCGATCGACATGCTGCTGGCGTTCCTGCGGGACCCGGAGCCGCGGGTGTGGCGGGCCCGCGCCGAAGGTGCGCTCGCCGGCCTGCTGAACCAACCGGGAGCGGTGGCGACATCCGCGGACTCCCGGCACATCGCCGACCTGATCGCGCCGGCACTGCGCGGCGACGATCTTCCGCCGCGCGGCATCGACCCGGTCATCCTCCTGCGGGTCGCCGACACCAACCGATGCCCGATCGTGCTGCTCATCGACGAGCGGGCCGGGGCCGCCAACCGGGTGTGGTCGGCCCTCGCGGTGGTCGACGACCGGCCGCAGACCATCACCGCCGACACCGCCGCGGACACCGACGATCACAGGATTCGCTGGGCCGCCTGGCTGTACTGGACCAACCTGGTGCAGTTCCTCGACTCCGGCGGCGGGGACGGCGTCCAGCTCGCCCTCTGCGCTCTGGACACCTTCGACCCCGGGCTGCTCGCGGTCGCCGAAGGTAGCGGACTGCGGCCCGCGGCGCGGGCCCTCCCGCTCGACGACGAGACGTCCTCGTGGCTCGGCCGGGCAGCGTCCCAACCGGCCAGACCGGTGGAGACCGGCGCCGAACCGGCCGACCATCGCTGGCGGGAGGTCCTGGACCTGCTCGACCCGGACGAACCCGGCCTGGAGTCGCTTGTCCGCGGCGTGCTGGCTCTCGATGTGCCGGCTCTCGATGTGCCGGCTCATGGTGTGCCGGCTCATGGTGTGCCGCCGCCTGATGTCGGCTACGAGCTCGGTGAGCAGGCATGGCAGGCCGAAGTCGCGTGGCCCGCGGCCCGGGTCGCGGTGCTCCTGCGCGGCGCGGGTTCCGGTCCGGGTTCCGGCGCGGTGGGCGCTGACCTCGATGGTGTGGTCGACTCCGAGACCGCTGACCGGGACGCCGCCTACGCCGCGGCCGGCTGGGATGCCCGGACGGCCATCGAGTGGACCAGCTCCGAACTCGCCGAGAAGATCATAATGGCGGACGGATCACGAGAGGACGCGGACCGGTGAGTGGCCAGGGTGGAGTGACGCTGCGGATCCTGGAACGGGCGGACAAGGAGATCCTGGCGCTGTCACGCACCGAAAAGGGCGCGGTCTATGAGTTCCAGGACAAGTTCCGGCGTAATCCGCAGAGCCCGGGACTGCACTTCAAGCAGCTCAAGGGAGACTCGCGGCTGTGGTCGGCCCGGGTCGGCAACGATTTCCGGGCGTTGCTGCTGCACGTCGGTGCGCAGGATTACCTGCTTCTCTCGGTGCGCAACCGTAAGGACGTCTACGACAACCTCGACCGGTACCGCTACCAGATCAACCGGGTCACCGGCGGTATCGAGGTCGTCGACCTGTCCCCGGTCGGTGACAGCATCGTCGGGCGCCTCCTGCCGCCAGGGCCGGTCGGCAACGCCGGGCAGGCGACGGAGCAGGCGACGGAGCAGGCGACGGAAAAGCATGGGCCGCGCCCGCTCTTCGCCGACATCGGCGACCAGGTCCTGCTCGACCTCGGCGTGTCCGAACCGCTGATTCCGCTCATCCGACGGATCGTCACCGAGGACGAACTGCTCGCCCTCGCCGACATCGCGCCCCAGCTCACCGCCGACGTCCTGCTGGCCTTACACGACGGCAAGACCTTCGAGCAGGTGCTGGAGGAGGTGACCGACCCCGTCCGCGCCGGCGAACCGGTCAACCCCGACGACTTCGCTGCCGCGGTCGAACGCCCGGCAACCCAGGTCACCAGCGACGACGAGGCGCTGCGGGCGATCCTCGCCGAGTCGTTCGCCCGGTGGCAGGTCTTCCTGCATCCCACCCAGCGCAAGCTGGTCGAACGTCGGTACAACGGGCCGGCCAGGGTCGGCGGCGGCCCGGGAACCGGCAAGACCATCGTCGCGTTGCACCGCGCCCGCCACCTGGCCGAACGCCTGCCACCGGGGGACGACAAGCCGATCCTGTTGACGACCTTCAACCGCAACCTCGCCGCGGACCTGCGCACCCGGCTGCTGGCGCTGGCCGGGCCGGAACTGGTCGCCCGGGTGGACATCATCAACATCGACAAGCTTGCCAGCAGGATCGTCGCAGAGGCCGGCCTCGACAGCCGTCGCCGGATAGTCGATGACACGGTCGCCGTGGACCAGTGGCGGACCATGCTGTTCGAACTGGGTGAGACACGGTGGGAGCCGGAGTTTCTGGCCGCCGAATGGTCACAGGTCATCCTCGGGCAGGTACTGAGCTCGCGGACCGACTACTTCAAGGCACGCCGACCGGGCCGCGGCCGTGCGCTCACCCGCCAGGACCGCGACGCCGTCTGGCGGCTCGCCGAACGGTTCGAAAAGCGCCTTGAGGACAACGGCGTGTGGACCTGGCGTCAGCTCGCCGGCCGCGCTGCACGCCTGGAGTTGGACCGCGAGGCGCAGATCCAGCGGGCTCTTGGCCAACGGGAGGTCAGCGGGGAGAGCAGCTCCGGTTCTACCCCGCGTTACCGCTACCGGCACATCGTCGTCGACGAGGCGCAGGACCTCAGCGCCGCGCACTGGAAGATGCTGCGCGCCATGGTCCCCGCCATGGCGGACGACATGTTCCTCGTCGGCGACACCCACCAGCGCATCTACGACAACTACGTCACCCTGGGCAGCCTCGGGGTCAACATCCGCGGACGGTCGGCCAAGCTCACCCTCAGTTATCGCACTACGCGGCAGATCCTGGCCACGGCGTTGGAACTGCTCAGCGGGGAGACGTATGACGACCTGGACGGTGGCGCGGAGAACCTCGCCGGATACCGCTCGCTGCTGCACGGTGGCCGCCCGACGCTGCACGGTGTGGGCAGCTGGGCCGAGGAACAGCAGCTGATCAGCCGGCAGGTGCGGGCGTGGGGGGCCGCGGTCGACGGCTCGATGGCCGACGGCTCGATCGCGGTGTGCCTACCGACCAGGCAGCTGGCCGGCGAGGTCATCCAACGGCTTGCCGAGGATGGCGTCACCGCCGTCGAGATCGGCCCCGACGGGCCGAAGCAGCATGACGGTGTGCACGTGGGCACGATGCACCGCTTCAAGGGGCTTGAGTACCGGCGGGTGATCATCGGCGGGGTGAGTGCGGGGCTGGTACCGCACAGCGGCATCGAGCGCCACCAGGACACCGACCCCAAACGTTATCTGCGGGAACGCATGCGCGACCGGTCCCTGCTCTTCGTGGCCGCGACCCGGGCCCGCGACGAGCTCGCCATCTTCTGGCACGGCACCCCGAGCCCCTTCCTGCCCGCCGCCACGCACCCCTGATCGGCCGAGTGCGGCTATCCTCGGCCGTCCCCGGAGCTGTCCCCCCGGCCGTCCCCGGAGATGGTGATCGGCGTTTGTTTGTTGTTAGGTACGGTTTTTGGCCGGATAGGCGTACCTGACGACAAACTCGCGCCGATCTTGTCGGCGGGCGGTACGCACCCTCAGCGATAGAGCCAGTTCAGGCGTCGATCAGGTAGCAGAGGATTCCTGCGGGTACCGCCTATGGCCCGCTCTCCTCTCGGGTGTCCAGGACATTACGGGTGACCAGTAGTCCGTCGTACCCGGACGCGCTGATGGTGGTGGTCGCACCTCGCCAGGTGCCCCCCTCGACGTATGTGCTTTCCACCGCTGTGTCAGCCAGTTGCTCGGCGACAAAGTCGATCTCATGGCGGGACGAGGTACGCAGGTGGAACAGAAACAGGTCCTCGGCCCATCCTGCCCCGTGGGCATGGGCACAGCGCTGCAGAGCCAGGCCGGTCTGCATCTCGGCGAGCACGGTGATGTCGATGTCGGATCGGGCGGGGTTGCGCAGGTGAGCCAGCCGTGCGACCAGTGGATCGATCGCGTACAGCTTGTCCTGAGCGCGTTCCCGGGCCGTCCAGGCACGTTCGGCCTTCTGCGGGCAGTGCCAGAGCAGGTAGGCGTCGCCGAGATAGCGGACGTGGCGAGCTACCACATCGTGTTTGAGATCCAGGTCGGCACCGATCCTGCTCATGTTGGCGGGGGCTGCCATCGACCGCATGAGTCGTTCCACCAGTGCGGCGGTGCTGGTCTGGCTGAGTTGGGACGCCGAGAAAGCGTCCCGGAACACGACGTTGAAGACGTCGTCGACGAACCACGCGGGCACCGGTTCACCAGCATGAGCCGCTGCCACGGCGATCGGGAATCCGCCGTACATCAGGTAGGTCTCCCAGGCGATCACCAGATCGTCCAGCCAGGGCAGCAGCTCAGCGTATGTTCTGCGGGCCATCTCTCCACGCAGGTGGGCGAGGTCGATAGCGGGGATGTCCGGCAGGCGCGGGCGTAGCAGTCGCGCGAAGGTCCGGAGCCCCAGTGGAAGCAGGGTGCGGTCGCCATGGTTGATCCGCCCGCGCCGGCCGGCGAGTACGCCCGAGGCTGCGGTCAGTCCTGCCGCGTTCGACCCGGTCAGCACCACGGTGGCCAGTGCGAATTCGGGATCATTGTCTCGCAACCACTTGATCTGTGCTGCCCAGTCACCGGTCGTCCCGGTGATCTCGTCGAACAGCCACCACCGCGCCGTTCCCGGCGGCACCGGCGGTAGCGCGGTGTTCTGGACGACCGTCCGCAGGTCGTCGGCCGACCACACGTCCGCCGCGATCCGCACGATCGCCTGCGGCGGTGTCCCACGCCTGATCAGATCGACGATGGTCTGCTTCACGGCCACCGTCTTGCCGACCCGGCGAGGTCCCCGCAGCAGGTAGAGACCCCCTTCGACCAGGCCGTCCAGACATGGCGACCGGTACCCGAGACCGGTGTTGCGTACCGCGCGCAGGTCCGGATCGGTTGCTGCCCACTCGACGGTCCGCCACCACGGATTCGTGCGGGCTAGTTCCTGGGCGACCTGTCCGACCTTCGTGCCCATGCTGCCAGTCGACATTCCTCCGCGTCGCACCCTGAGGAATGTGCATTTCTTCAGGGTGTCACGCGGAGGAATGTCACGATCGTTTTGATTGTCGTGTTGAGATCTTACCGACAGCGGCCCTCCTTGGCTGCGCTCTGTAGCCGCCGACAGGATCGGTTGGGTTGGGGAACGGGACACGTCCGACGCCTGAAAGAATCTTGATTTCCTGGAAAAATGATGCGGGTTATGTCACAGTGCATTCCTGTATGTACAGGGCTGTGATCGTGCGGCTGTGGGTCGCGTTCGGTGGTTGCTCTCGATGGTCGGTGCCGATGCGGGGAGGACTGCGGTGAGCGACTGGGGTGTGCTGGAGTTGGAGGGTGATCCGACTCCGGGTGATCCGGATGCGGTGCGGGGCATGGCCGTCCGGTTGCGTGGCCAGGCTGAGCTTGCCGAGAGCGGTACCGCGCGGTTGCGGGCGATCGCGGGCAGTGGTGGTGACCTGGCGATGGTCGGTGACTACGCGCCGGCTTACACCGAGGCGTTGGTGGAGTTACCCGACGGGTTGGGCCGGTTGGCTCGTGCCTACCGGGGGTGTGGGGATGCGCTGTTCGGTTTTGCGAACGGTCTGACTGAGGCGAAGATCCGGGCGGGGGGTGCGCTCCGCCAGGGCTTGGACGCCGACGATCGTTATCGGGCGGCGTTGGGGGAGGTCCGGGCGTTGCTGCCCCCGGATCGGGAGCTTTTGTTGTGGCCGCGGGCGGAGCTGTCCGACGGTTCGATTGGTGCGGCAACGGCGCTGTGGGATGCGCAGGTGCTGGCCGGGCAGGTGCGGGCGGCGGCGGGTCGGGGGCAGGTGGCGAGCGCGGATCGGGCCCGGGCCCGGCGGTTGGCGTTGGAGGCGGCGGAGCTGCGGGGGCAGGCGGCGCGGCGCTGTGCGGATGGGATTGAGGCT
>NZ_CAUVXG010000055.1:17912-32055 GCF_963555885.1 Protofrankia sp. Cr2 | reverse complement strand
ACCCGGCCCGCCCCCCGCCGTCTGCACGACCGCCATCCCGGTCACCATCAGCACCGGCACCAACGCCAGCGAGATGACCGCCAACCCCCGCCGTGACGCCCGCCAGAACACCCGACGAGAAGCACGCAGGAACCGAGCAGCAGAAAGCCGGCCGCGCATGAAGGCACCCCAAAATCCGACGACAAAAACCGACGAAAAAAACCGATACTGACCCACGCCGGCGGACAGCACCGGACAACAGCGCAGCCCGAAAGAAAGGCACGGTGACCTACACGTTCAGATGAACGCGCAGCAAACAACAACACGAACAGAACACCGACGACAGATCACCGCGGGCACATCGAGGTACCCGCCGGTGAGATCAGAAGACAGCCAGGCTGTTACCCGGACACGAGATCAGCACCTATGCCCGGTACAGGTGGATTCACGTTGCGCAGCATTGCACACGAAACGTCGCAGAGTCGAGCCATTCAGCATCAACCGCAACTATGGTTCATCCGTTGTTATCGACATGGGCTGGGAGAGCCCTCGATGATCCTTGCGGGAATGGGTGAGCACAGCGCTGCCGGTCGACCGCCGCCTGCGCGCGACCGGCCTCATGCATCTGCCACTCCCCAGCTCGCCAGCATGCTCCGGGCGCTCTAATCGGCCGGCTACTGAGGTGGCCCCATAACGTCACCGGGTGGATCCTGCCGCCTCATGTCGGTGGGACCGACCCCGACGCCGCCGGCGTTCACCGCGGAGCCGGACCGCGCGAGGATCCCCCGCAGGATGGTGTCGACCACGCCCACGATCCGCGAACCGCTGACGTCGCTCGAGCGTCCGGTGTACTGCCAGTACGCGACAGAACCGATCAACATATCCGTGATCAATTCAACGTCGATGTCTGGACACAGCTCACCCGAGGCGATGCCGCCACGCAGGACAGCGGCGACCCGCTCCCGGGCCGGAGCCATGACCCGCTCACGGTAGGTCTCGAAGAGGTCGGGGTGAGCCTCCTTCTCCGCCAGCAGCCTGGGCATGATGCGCCCGGACAGCGTCTGGATGTTGTGCCTGCGCACGGTGTTCAGCCAGGCGACGAGATCGTCGCGTATCGATCCGGTCTCGACTCCCCCCGACACGTTGGCCAGCGTCGCCAGCGCGTCCGAGACCAGCACATCCTTACTCGGCCATCGTCGGTAGACCGTGGCCTTGCCGACACCGGCCCGCGCCGCGACGGCCTCCATCGACAGCCCGGTGAAACCGCTGTCTGCGAGCGCCTGTAAAGTCGCGTCGATAATCGCCTCATCACAGCGGGTGTCCCGTGGGCGCCCCGGCGGGCGGAACGTCGGACCGGCTCCCGTTGACCGCGCCGATCCGGGCGGCCTCCCGGCCGAGATCGTCACCGCGCGTACCGTGCTGGCGAGCCGCCCCGGGGATGCCCGGAGTCCCTGCGACGCATCGCGCCTCGCGTTGCACCTCGCATCGCCTGTCGCATCGCCCGGACCCGCCTGCGTCCAGCCCCGCCGTACCCACAACGCCTCATCGAATCCGCCGTCCGCCGTGTTGACCCGACCATCAGGGCGTGCCTCGATAATTCAAGATCGAAGCCTACGGTGGAGTGCGTCCGGACGCATCCGTTTGACAGGCCGCCACCGGGATGGATCGACTTCGCGCGCCCGGCGAGGTCGGTGAGCAGAGCGGCGATCAGACCGGTGACCAGGCCGGTGACCAGGCCGGTGACCAGGCCGGTGATCAGGCCGGTGACCAGATCAGCAGGAAGCGGTCGGAACCGCGCAGAGCGTGCGTCCGCCGACGGTGGCAGCATGGTAGGTACGCCGGGACGCGCCAGCGCCTGGACGGACTCACAGGAGATCGGATGGAAACCTCAGCAGGAGTGTGTTCCCAGGTCACCTCGGTGGCTGTGGAGGCGGCAACGCTGTACGGCGCGCCGACCGCCTCAGCCGCATCGAACGCGGCCGGGGCTGCGGCCCCACCCGGCACGCCGGGTGGCAGCTGGCCACGGCGGGGCAGGACCACCGTCCGGGACGTGCAGGCGGCGAAGAACCGCGGGGAGAAGTGGGCGATGCTCACCGCCTATGACGCGAGCACCGCTCGGATCTTCGACGACGTGGGCGTGCCCGTGCTGCTCGTCGGTGACTCGGCCGCCAACGTCATCTACGGCTACGACACCACTGTTCCGGTCACCGTGGAGGAAATGCTGCCGCTGGTACGGGCGGTCGCGCGCGGGAGCACCCACGCGATGGTCGTCGCGGACCTGCCGTTCGGGTCATACCAGGGATCGGTGGAGCAGGCGCTGGCCACCGCGGCGCGCTTCCTGAAGGACGGCGGCGCCCAGGCGATCAAGCTGGAGGGTGGCGCGCGGGTGGTGCCGCAGGTCGCCGCGTTGGTCGCGGCCGGCATCCCGGTCATGGCACACCTCGGGCTGACACCCCAGAGTGTGAACGTCTTCGGTGGCTACCGGGTACAGGGACGTGGGGACGCCGGCGACGCGTTGCTCGCCGACGCACTCGCGCTGGAGGCAGCCGGCGCGTTCGCCATCGTGCTGGAGGTGGTCCCCTCGGATCTCGCCTGCCGGGTGAGCAAGGAACTCACCGTCCCGACCATCGGCATCGGCGCGGGCGCCGACTGCGACGCGCAGGTTCTGGTCTGGCAGGACATGGCAGGGCTCACCGAGGGCAATGGCCCCCGGTTCGTCAAGCGCTATGCCGACCTGCGCTCGACGCTCGCGGACGCGGCGCTGCGGTTCACCGCGGAGGTCCGCGGTGGCACCTTCCCCACGATCGAACACAGTTATCTCTGATATCTCGGATATCTCTGGCTGAGCTATCGCTGGCTGAGCGGTATCAGTTCATGGAACGGCATGCCGGTGGCGGGCGGTTCGCCCGTCCGCCACCGGTTTCAGTCAGGCCGAGAGGTTCCAGTCAGGCGACCGGGTGGGCGAGCTGGGCGCCGAGCACCGCGCGGGCCGACACCAGCGATGGCCCATACCAGGTCAGGTGGCGCCCTGACACACATACCGCGGTCATTCCCCCAAACGCCTCCGGCCCGTCCGTCGGGCTGAACGGATACGGCTCATCGGGCAGCACCACGAGCTCGCAGGCGGCCATGGCATCCACGCCTGCATCGTCTGGACGTATCCGAGGATAACGCTCGGAATGCTCGGCCAACACATTGTCGACACCGAGCCTGCGCAGCACGTCACCGGCAAAGGTGTCGCGCCCCACCGCCATCCAGGGCCGTCGCCACACCGGAATCAGAGCGGTCCGCCGGACGCCGGTGTAGGGCGCCGCCCAGGTCGTGCGCGCGGCGTCCAGCCACCGGGGCCGAGCCAGCCCACAGGCGTGGCGCAACATCCGATCGAGGCTCACCAGCGCGGCATCCACCGTGGTCGGTGCGGTCACCCATACGGGTATCCCGGCCGCCCGCAATCCATCAAGATCAACTACCCGGTTCTCCTCGGCGTTGGCGCAGACGACGTCCGGCGCGAGCGAGATGATCCTGGCCAGGTCCGGGTTCTTCGTCCCACGTACGCGCACCACGTCGAGTCCGGCCGGGCGAACACACCAGTCCGTGGCCCCGACCAGGAGCCCGGGTGCGGTGACTGCGATGGCCTCGGTGAGGCTCGGCACGAGCGACACCACGCGGGCAACCTGGCCGGGCACGTCCACGACACGCGTAAGATCATCAAGTTCGGGATCATCCCGGCCGTCCGCCGTCACCGTGCGCGCCCGCTCCCGTAGATTCGGTGGAGTCCGCCTTCCAGGATGACACCTACTGGACGATCCTGCATGATCGCTGGACTCCGACGGAGGCACGTCGGTCAGACGTCGGTGACACGCAAACCGGCGTGGGCCTTGTAGCGCCTGTTCACCGAGATCAGGTTCGCGGTCAGGCCCTCAACCGAGGCAGCGTTACGCAGTTTGCCGGCGTACACACCGCGCATCCCGGAGATCCTGGCGGCAAGGGCCTGCACGGTGTCGGTGGCATGGCGGTCATCACCCAGCACGAGGATGTCGGTGTCCAGCGCGTCGACCGTCTCATCGGCCAACAACACCGCGCTGACATGATGAAACGCGGCCACGACGGTGCTGTCCGGCAGCAGTGTCGCGGCCTGCTGGGCGGCGCTGCCCTCGGGGACCGCCAGCACGAACGCGCCCCCCTTGTCAAAACCGAGCGGGTTCACGCAGTCCACAACGATCTTACCCGCCAGTTCCGCGCGGAGGCTGACCAGCAGTTCCCCGTGGCCTTCCCAGGGCACGGCGACAATCACGATGTCACCCTGGGCGGCTGCGGCTGAGTTGTCCGCGCCGGTGACAGACAAACCCGCCGCACTCAGCTGCGCAGCGGCATCCTGGGCACGCTCAGCCGAGCGCGAGCCCAGCACAACCTGGTTGCCGGCCATCGCGAGGCGGCGACCAAGGCCACGACCCTGCGGGCCGGTACCGCCGAGAATGGAGATCGTCAATAGCGAGACGTCAGGAAGATCGTGAGGGGAACCCATGGCCATATCCTGCCGCACATCCCACTTTCCGGTCGCTCTAAGCCGGGTGCTCGCCACCGACCAGTTCGATCACCGCTCGGCAGTCAGGCCCGCAGGATGCTGGACAGCGATGCTTGACACTGGTGCCGGGCCCGAATGATGGATACGGCGGAATCAACCGTGAGGATAGCCGCACGCCTTGATTCACTCTCAGGTACCCCCCCTTATCGGACCCACAGGTGGATGCGGGACTATGCCTTCACAACATGACAGCTACGAACTTTGATCATTTCGTGGGAGGTTGGCGGCCCCCTGGGCCGGAGTCGTTTCGGAGCTGCAGCGGTACCAGCCGGACACCCGGCCATACACCCCAGACTGCACCCGAGACGGCACCCGAGCAGGCAGAGGAGTAGCGGAAGGTGAACGACGTAAGCAGCTCCATGACCGCAACCCTTCGCGAACCAGATATGACATTGCGTGATATCCATGGCGTGCTGGGGAACCCCGGGCGCGCGTCGTTCGATGACGGGTCGTACCGTTCCATTCCACGAACAGCGGTGAGATCCACGGAGTCAGGCGGGAGAGGTCGAGCAATGGCGGACGTATCGGTTCGCTTCGCGATGACGAACGACAGCGAAGTGGTGCTCAACCTGTCGCTGCCGCAGGCACTGCGCCTGATGGAGGCGATCGCACGCAAGGTCGGTGAGACGCTCGCCGAACGCAGCACACAGAACGTGGGTGGGGTTGGCGGCGTACCGGCGCCGGCACCATCCAACGGCATGCCGAGCCTGGGGCCCTACACCCCGTCCTGACGTCCGTCAGTGCTCCAGGGACTTACGGCCTCCGGGCGCGCGATCTGACGATCGTCGCGCGCCCTTCGGCCCTCCAGCGACCCAGGGACGACGACCTCCGGGCGCGCGATCTGACGGACGCGCACGTGCACGCCGCGTTGCCGGCCGGAAGGCAGTGGAGACCACCGCCACCCGGTCGGCCTTCGCCTACCCGTGAACCGGACCCGTTATCCGATGCCTTCAACCGGGGCACATCTGCCTTCGACCGGGGCACCTCGGCCGATCGATCAACCCCGCCGCGGCCGTTCGCTGCTGAGCGCCCGCGGATGCGAGGTCGCATACACCTCACGCAGTCGGTCCACCGTGACCAAGGTGTAGATCTGGGTGGTACTGACCGAGGCGTGACCCAGCAGCTCCTGTACGACCCTGACGTCCGCGCCGCCGTCGAGCAGGTGCGTCGCGAACGAATGGCGCAGCACATGCGGTGACACGCCGTCCACCCCGGCCGTAAGCGCCGCCGCCCGCAGTGCCGTCCACGCGCTCTGCCGCGACAGGCGGGTTCCGCGGCGGGACAGGAACACCGCCGGGGACGCCCGCCGACTCGCCAGGACCGGGCGGGCCCGGGTCAGGTATGCCGACAGGGCGTCCTGGGCGTACCGGCCGAGCGGGACGACCCTGGCCCGGCCGCCCTTGCCCTCAAGCCGCACGGACGCCCCGTCCAGATCAAGGTCGTCGACATCGAGACCCACGGCTTCCGATATCCGCGCGCCCGTGCCGTACAGCAGTTCCAGCAACGCGACAGCCCGCAGCCGTCGGCTCCCCTCCACCGGATCACCGCCGGCCGCGCCGGCCGGGCCGGACGCCGCGGCGAGCACTGCCGCCACCTGGTCCACCGTGAGCGCTCTGGGCAGCCGGCGTGGCGGCGTCGGCGGGCGCACCGGTTGGGACACGTCGCAGGTGACCTCGCCCTCCTGGACGGCGAACCGGTGCAGCGACCGGACCGCGACGAGCATCCGTGCCACGGACGACGCCGCGAGTGGTGGGTGTCCCGGCGCGCCTTCGCGCAGCGTGGCCGCGAATTCCGCCACCTCGGCCTCGTCAACGTCGTCCAACGACCGGACCTGGCGAGCGCTCAGATGTTCCAGGTATCGGCGAAGATCACGCCGGTAGGCGAGGACGGAGTTGCGGGCGAGCCCCCGCTCACCTTCCAGATGGTCGAGGAAGCGTTCCACCATGGCCCCGGGCTCCCCCGGCGTGTTCATCCGCACACCGACGGCACCGGCAGCACCGACGGCACGTAGAGGAGCAGCTGTGCCGGCACGGCTAGCAGCGCCGCCATGTACAGCAGAATCGCCGGCCGTGCAACCATCCGGTATGTCTGCGCTCACCATCGAGGTGAGTGTAGGTGCACGACGGACAACATCCACCGATATCGCGCCGATCGCCCGCGCCCGAGTCGGGCGACAGGCGATTTAGCAATTTTTGCGGATCATGTCCACATCGATGACGATTTGAGGCTATCCTTCCAATGGTGCGGACAGAAAGCAGACAGTTACGATTCGTCTGGCTCCTGCCGACCGCAGCCCTCATCCTGATGGGTACCGGCTGTGGCGGCGGTGGGGCCACAGCCGGTGCCTCCGCTCCGCCCAAGGCGCAAGTGCTGGAGTCGGCCGGGACGCGCAGCGCATCACCATCGGGCGACCGGACCGACCTCGCGACGCCCGCCGCGACGCCACCTGCCTCGGGCGGCCCTGACCCCTTGCACACGGCGCTGACCACAGTCAACGCATACTTCGAGGAGATCAACAAGGCCAGTCTGGAGGGACGCGTGGCAGACGTGAGCGCGACGGCGATGCCCGGATGTCAGACCTGCGTGCTCGACATCGGGGTCACCCAGAACTTCCACGGCCAGAGCGGACACACCGACGTCGGTCCGCTCGCCATCAGCCCGCTGACCTTGGGCCCGAGTGGCGAGAAGGCGATCACCGCGCAGATGACCGTGGCCATCAGAGCCGTTCGACTGCTGGACACGACCGGTAACGTGATCAAGACCTATCCGGCGCAACCACCGCGCGCCGCGACGGCCATGCTCTGGCTGACCGCCGCGGGCTGGCGCATCGAGAACTTCCTGTACTCCAGGGGACCGTCATGACGGCGCATCCGGGTCACCTCCAACGGTGTCACCCCAATCCAGGCCGCCGCAGGCGTGGCGGACCGGCCGGCGGTGCCGGCACTGTAAGGCGACTGATGGTGGTCGTCTGGCTGGTCGCCGCCATCGTGCTGCCGACGGCGTCCGCGGCCCACGCCGAACCAGGCTCACAAACAGGCTCCCTGTGCGCAACCATGTGGGGCTACTGCGATACCCGCGCCACCGACGGCGGCTACGCCTACACCTTCAGCGGTGGCCGGCTGCACAAGGTACCCGCGACCACCGCAACCGCCAGAACACCGGACGCCTGTGCGGACTGCCCTGGCCGCCTCGACTTCTGCAACATCGGTCCGGAAACAACCGAGTTCGAGCTACTACTCTGGGCCGCCTTTCCGGAGGCCGCCGCGGACACCAACGCGCTGTGCGACCCGAAGACCATCGCCGCCGCTCCGACGCTCGCGCAGGTACAAGCGTCACTGGTCAACTACCTGCGAGAACAGGCCCTACCCAGACCCACTCTGGTCGTCCAGCCCAACGGGCGAAGTTTCGCCAACCTGCCCACCGTGCTCTACACGCCGGTGCCGCCGAGCTTCACCTTCAACGTGGACCAACCGGTGCTGGCCACCATCAGTGCAATGCCGCACTACCGGTGGGACTTCGGCGACAACACCGTCGGCCCTGACGCACCCGGCCGGCCGTTCGACCCGGCGATCTCGCCCAAGGACCACCCGGACGCCTACGTCGCGCACGCCTACCGCCAACCCGGGACCTACACCGTCACGCTGACGGTGACCTGGCAGGGGACGTTCGCCGTACCCGGCGTCGGGCAGGCGTTCCCGCTCGCCCCGGTGACGCTCACGGCGAACGCAGCCGTCGTCGTGGACGAGGCCAGCGGCGTTCTCACCGGCAACCGCTGACCCGGTTCTTCCCGCCCGGCGTCCGGCGGGACAACTGCCAGACACCCACGGTCAACCGACGGAACGGGGACGGTCGGGCCACGGCGCATCCACCGGGCGCAGCCGGGTGAACCCGTTCAAGCGGGCGGTCGCCGCCGCCAACAGACCGACAACGGCCATGGCGTTGGTGATCGCACCGTCGAGGATCTGGCCCACGGCCTTGTCAAGATCCACCCGCGCGATCTGCATGTCCGCCTCCTCGTGGACGCGGACATGCTGATCCGACAGGGGAATCGTCGCAAGGTCGCGAGCGAGGAAGACCCGGTACGCCTCGTTGGTCATGCCGGGTGACGCGAGGACGTCGACCAGCAGGTCCCAACGTCCGGCCGTGAGGTTCGCCTCCTCAGCAAGCTCGCGTGCTGCCGCCTCGACCGGCGGCTCGCCGGGCACGTCCAGGATTCCGGCGGGCAGCTCCCACAACGGTCGACGGACCGGATGGCGATACTGGTACACCATCACCACCCGGTCGGCCTCGTCGAGCGCCACGACTCCGACCGCACCCGGGTGCACGATGACATCGCGCTGGGACACCCCGCCGTCGGGCATCCGTACCGCGTCCCGGCGGACCGAGATGATCCGTCCGATGAAGGCGATGTCGCTGTCGACGACCTCATAGCGATGCCCGGTCTCGGAACTGAAGACCCCCGCATGATCGACGGTGTTCGCCGCGGGCTCGCTCGCCGCCACCCCGCCTGGATACCCGCTCACGACGACACCAGTTCCTCTCCGTCGCATCCTCTGGACGGTCCGCGTCCGTCCAGCGGGCCGATCTCGTGGTTTGCAGTGTCGTGGTTTGCAGTGTCGTGGCCCGTGATGTCGGCCGGAACCTCGACCGGTAGCACTCCCGTGCGCTGTTCGGCATGGGTCACCGCCGCCGCGGCCAACGCCCGGAACAGCGGGTGTGCCCGGGTCGGTCGCGATCGGAACTCCGGATGTGCCTGGGTGCCCACGTAGAACGGATTGTTCCCGGTCGTGAGCTCGACGACCTCGACGAGCCGACCGTCCGGCGAGGTCCCCGAGATCACCAACCCGGCGGCAGTGAGCCGGTCACGGTAGTCGTTGTTGACCTCATAGCGGTGCCGGTGACGCTCACCGACCTCGGCGGCCCCGTACACCCGCCGGGCCACCGTCCCCGGAGCCAACACGCACGGGTAGCGGCCCAGGCGCATGGTGCCACCCATGTCCCGCTCACCGGCGACCACCGCCCGCTGCTCGGCCATGGTGGAGATCACTGGATGCGGGGTGTCCGCGGCGAACTCGGTGGAGTTCGCCCCGGCTAGCCCGGCCATGTTGCGGGCCGCCTCGATCACCATGCACTGCAGGCCCAGACACAACCCCAACGCCGGGATCGCGTTCATCCGCGCGTGGCGCAGCGCCTCGATCTTCCCCTCGATACCGCGGATGCCGAAACCACCCGGCACGAGCAGGCCGTCCACGCCATCCAATGCGGATGCGGTGGTCTCCACCGACGAGCAGGAATCCGAGGGCACCCAGCGGATCTCCACCCGGGCGTTCACCGCGAACCCACCCGCACGCAACGCTTCGGTCACCGACAGGTAGGCGTCCGGCAGGTCGACGTACTTGCCGACGATCGCGACGGTGACCATCTTGGCCGGGCTGTGGACGCGGCGCAGCAGAGTGTCCCACTCGGTCCAGTCGACGTCGCGAAAGGGCAGGCCCAGGCGGCGGACCGCATAGGCGTCGAGGCCCTCACGGTGCAGCACCTTCGGAATATCGTAGATCGATACCGCGTCCGGCGCGCCGACCACGGCCTCGTCGTCCACGTCGCACATCAACGCGATCTTTTTCTTGAGTGCGTCCGGCAGCGGGCGGTCGGACCGGGCGACCACGGCGTCCGGCTGGAGGCCGATGCTGCGCAGTGCTGCCACCGAGTGCTGCGTCGGCTTGGTCTTGAGCTCGCCGGAGGGAGCCAGGTACGGCACCAGGCTCACGTGCACGGTCAGGACGTTGTCACGGCCGACCTCGTGGCGGACCTGCCGGATCGCCTCCAGGTATGGCAGGGACTCGATGTCGCCGACCGTCCCACCCACCTCGGTGATGACCACGTCCACCTCGTCGGTGGCGAGCCGGCGGATCCGGTCCTTGATCTCGTCGGTGATGTGCGGGACGACCTGCACGGTCTGCCCGAGATAGCCGCCCCGGCGTTCGCGGGCGATCACCTCCGAGTAGACCTGGCCGGTGGTGACGTTCGCGCTGCCGTCGAGGTCGACGTCCAGGAACCGCTCGTAGTGGCCGATGTCGAGGTCTGTCTCGGCACCGTCATCGGTGACGAAGACCTCCCCGTGCTGGAACGGGTTCATCGTGCCGGGGTCGACGTTGAGGTAGGGATCAAGCTTCTGCATGGTGACCCGTAGGCCACGTGCCTTCAGGAGACGACCGAGGCTGGATGCGGTCAGCCCCTTGCCGAGGCTGGAGGCCACACCTCCGGTCACAAAAATGTGCTTGGTCACGTGCGCCTGCGCCACGCTGAGACCCTTCCGTGGGTATCGCCGGCCGGATCCGTACCCGGCCGGTCCACGGGATTTCACGGTAACACCCCTGCCCACGGCCTGCTCGCGCGCAGGTCACCGATATAAGCACCCGCTGTCGGCACGGCGCGGGCACAGATCGGAGGGGTAGGTGGCTTCGGTTATGATAGTGACCGTTCCCACCTACCACTCGCCTACGCACGTATGTGGGGTAGGTGACTTCGGCTGTGATGGCGACCGTTCCTACCTACCGCTTCCGGGTCCCGGACACCTGCCTGACGCCGCAAACCCGGAAGGGCTGGCCGTCGCCGCACCCAGCGCGGAGGCGAGCCGGCACCTGCGGTGGCTCCGCGACGAGCGCGCCGACCGTTTCGTGGCCGGCGTCGTCCTGCACACCGGGCCCCGGCTGTTCCAGCTGGACGATCGTATTGTCGCCGCCCCCATCTGCGCCCTCTGAGGATGATCAATATCATCGGGTACCGCGTCTGGTCAACGCGCCTAGTCTGCGGCCTTCTTGTCGGCGGCGGCGTTCGCGAGCAGTTCCTCGGCGTGCCCGCGGGCCAGCGGGCTCTCCTCGACGCCCGCGAGCATCCGGGACAGTTCCCGCACCCGGCCGGAATCGTCGAGGGTCAGCACACCGCTGCGGGTCACCGAACCGTCATCGGCCTTGCGCACCACCAGATGCCGGTCGGCGAACGCCGCGACCTGCGGGAGATGCGTGATGCAGATCACCTGATGGGTCCGGGCGAGCCGGGCCAGGCGCCGGCCGACCTCGACCGCGGCCCGCCCGCCGACACCCGCGTCCACCTCGTCGAAGACCATGGTCGTCGTCGTGTCCGCGGCGGCCAGCACAACCTCGATGGCGAGCATGATCCGAGACAGCTCGCCGCCGGAGGCTCCCTTGTGCACCGGGCGGGCCGGTGCACCCGGATGCGGCACCAGGCGTAGCTCCACCTCGTCGACCCCGGTCGGCCCGTAGGCGAGCAGCCGACCATCCACGGGTATCCCCACGAGGTCAGCGCGTTGGGAGACGACCGCCTCGACCCGGGCTCTGGGCATCGCCAGGCCCGCGAGCTCGGCGGCCACCGCCGCGGCGAACCTGTCGGCGGCGGCGCGCCGCGCCATGCTGATCTCGGTGGCACGCTCGCCGAGTTCAGCCACCAGCGCGTCGCGTTCGGATGTCAGCGCGCCGGACCGGTCCGCGTCGGAATCGAGCTCCAGCAGGCGCCGCCCGGCCTTCTCGGCCCACGCCAGCACCCCGGCCAGGTCCGTACCGTGCGCGCGGGCGAGGCCTGCAAGGGCCGCCTTGCGCGACTGTGCGGCGGCAAGACGGCCGGGGTCGGACTCGATGCCGGCCGCGTAGGAGGCGAGGTCCGCGGCGACGTCGGCGAGCAGCATCCCGACCTCGTGCAGGCGATCGGACAGAGCGGACAGGTCCGGATCGAGGGATGCCTGCACGGCGACCATCCGATTGGCGGTGCCCAGCAGGTCGGCAGCGCCCGGCGTACCGTCACCGAACGCGGGGTCGCTCACCAGCACCGCGTGGGCGCTGCTGGCGGCCTGCACCAGTGTCTCGGCGTGTTCCAACCGGCGCAGCTCGGTCTCCAGCGCCGTGTCCTCACCGGGATGGGGATCCACCCGTTCGATCTCAGCCAGCCCGCTGCGCAGGAGCTCCGCCTCGGCCGAGCGTTCCCGGGCCCGTTCGGTGATCTCTGCGAGCTGGGCGGAGACCGTACGCAGTCGCGTGTAGGCGGCCGTGTACGCCGTCAGCGGCCGTGCGACCGCGACGTCCGCGAACCGGTCGAGGGCGGCGCGCTGCTCACCGGCCCGCAGCAGCCGTTGCTGGTCGGACTGGCCGTGCACCGCGATCAACCCGTCGGTGATCTCGGCGAGGAGGCTGGCCGGCACCGACCGACCGCCGACGTGCGCACGGGAGCGACCCTCCGCGGTCACGGTCCGCCCGATGATCAAACCGTCGTCGTCGCACTCGCCGCCCGCATCCCTGACGCGTTCGGCCACCGGGCCGTCAGCCGGGGTGACCAGCCGTCCGTCGACGAAGGCCCGACCGACACCGGGACGCACCAGACCGGCGTCCGCACGCCCGCCGGTGAGAAGCCCGAGCCCCTGGACAATCATGGTCTTGCCGGCGCCGGTCTCGCCGCTGACCACGGTGAGACCAGGCGCAAGCTCGAGCACGGCGTCGTCGATGACCCCGAGGCCGCGAATGCGAATTTCCTCGAGCACAGAAGTGACTCTATGGCGCGTCCCGCCCGCGGTTGCGGGCGCACCGCCATTTGGCACTCAGCGACTCGTCCGGCCCCGCCAGCCCGTCACCGGCAGGTCGAACTTGGCGACCAGCCGGTCGGTGAACGGCCGCGGGTGCACCACGGCGAGCCGCACCGGACGGCGTCCGCGCGTCACCTCGACCAGGGAGTGCTCCGCGACGTCCACCGAGCGCCGCCCGTCGCAGGACAGCACGGCTGGGGTCGAGGGCAGCACCTCGATGGCGACCGACGATGTGGGAGCCAGCACCAGCGGCCGGGCGAACAGGGCGTGGGCACTGATCGGCGCGACCAGCAGGGCCTCGACACCCGGCCACATGACCGGGCCGCCGACCGAGAACGCGTACGCCGTCGATCCGGTCGGGGTCGAACAGATCATGCCGTCGCAACCCCATCGCGACAGCGGACGGTTGTCGATCTCGATGACGCATTCCAGCATCCGGGAGCGGTCGACCTTCTCCAGTGACACCTCGTTGAGAGCCCAGCCACGGTAGGTCAGCTCACCTCGGTGGCGGACCGTAACGTCGACGGTCATCCGCTCCTCGACCTGGTAGTCCTTGCGGACGACATGGTCGATCGTGGACTCCAGCGCGTCCGGTTCGGCCTCGGCGAGAAAGCCGACATGGCCGAGATTGACGCCGAGCAGCGGGGCGTCGGCGCTGCGAGCAAGCTCCGCGCCGCGCAGCAGGCTACCGTCCCCGCCGAGGACGAGGACCAGCTCGACCCCGAGTGCCGCGGCCTCATCCGGTGGGACGACGTTGTCACAGCGCAGGTCGAGCAGGTCGGCTTCGTCCCGCAGCACCCGCGGCGCGACTCCGGCGGCGACGAACTGGTCCAGAACGCGCTGGGCGACCTCGCGCACCACCGAACGGCGGGGATGGGTCACGACCAGGACTTCCCGGCTCATCCGCGAACCTCGCCGGACTGGCCGTACTGGCCGGAGATGTCCGGCCGGCCGTCACCGCCGCTGTCACTGTCGGGTACGCCGGCGGG
>NZ_CAUVXG010000055.1:5553-17472 GCF_963555885.1 Protofrankia sp. Cr2 | reverse complement strand
CGGGACCAGCGGGACCAGCGGGACCAGCGGCGACCGCGGCGGCGACCGCCTCGGCGAGCTGCGGCTCGGCCATGCACGGCGCATCCCCGGCGAGCCACAGCAGGTACTCGACGTTGCCCGCAGGGCCCGGCAGCGGACTCGCGACAACCCCGCGAACGCCGAGGGAGAGCCGGGCCCCGGCCGCGGCCACATCCCGCACCGCCGATGCGTGCAGGGCCACGTCCCGCACGACCCCACCCGGCCCGAGCCCGTCGCGCCCCACCTCGAACTGCGGCTTGACCAGGACGACGAAGTCGGCCGCCGGCCGGGCACACGCCCGCAGGGCGGGCAGCACCAGCCGCAGGGAGATGAACGACAGATCGGCCACCACCAGATCGACCGGCCCGCCGATCTGTTCGGCGGTGAGGTAGCGGACGTTGGTGCGTTCCAGCACCGCGACCCGTGGATCGGTCCGCAGCTGCCACGCCAGCTGGCCGTAGCCGACGTCCACCGCGACGACCTCCCCGACGTCGTGGCGCAGCAGCACGTCGGTGAAGCCGCCGGTGGACGCCCCCGCGTCCAGACACCGGCGTCCGCTCACCCGCAGCGGTGGCTGGCTACCGGCGAAGGTCGACAGTGCCGCCAGCAGTTTGTGGGCGCCGCGGGAGACGTACCCGGGGTCGTCCCCGGTAATGATCGCAATGGGGGTGGTGTCATCCACGACCGTCGCGGGCTTGGTCGCCGGACGTCCACTGACCCGGACCCGTCCGCCGGCGATCGCTTCGCTGGCCTGCTCGCGGGAGCGAACCATGCCTCGCCGAACGAGTTCACGGTCCAGCCGCGTCCTGCGGACCACGACAGCGCGCTTCGTGCCGGTCACGCCCGCAGCCGGCCGGGCGTGCCAACCGGGCTCGGCGGGGTGACCAGGCTCGGCGGGGTGACCGGACTCGGCGGGGTGGCCGTGAGCCCGTCAAGATCTGCGAGCACACCATCGAGGAGGCGATGGACCTCCTCGAAGACGGCGACGTGCGCTGACACGGGTAGCGCGGGCAGCCGGTCCACCCGCGCAAGCGCGCCACGGACATCGTCCGGGACGTCAACGGTCATGAGGTGTTCCTCTTCCGTGACAGCGACGGCAGGGCCGTCACCCCGCGGTACGCCGCTGTCGTCCCAACCAGGATGCCCGGATCCCGCTCGCCGTGGCGACGGTTACGCGCGCCACCGGTAGGAGCGCACGGCCGGCCGGCAAGCTGTGTCGAAGACATTGCGCTCGGCAGACCAGCGTTAGGCTCTCCGTAGCAGCCCACCCCCGTCACCGTCACCACAGCCCAGCGGACCGGCGAACCGGCGGAAGGAGGAACCGGCCGGCATGGCGACCAGGCAACAGTGTGCGGCGGCATTGCGTACGTTGGCGGATCGCCTCAACGGGCTGGCCAACGACCGCATGCGCGAGCTGACCCCCGACCGCACCATCGTGTGCCGGATACCCGATCTCGGGACGAGCTTCTCCGCGGAACTGCGCGACGGCAGCGTCCTGGACATCAACGAGGGCGAGGACGAGGACGAGACGGCCAAGGTCACCTTCACGGTGAACAGCGATGATCTCGTCGCCATCAGCGATGGAAGCCTGCGGTTCGCCGCAGCCTGGGCCAGTGGCCGACTGAAGGTGGACGCCAGCATGCGCGACCTGCTGCGGATGCGTTCCCTGCTCTAGCCCGATCCGGCACCCGCGGTGGTAGCGCCCGTTCCGACCCGTTCTACGAGCCGTTCTGATCTCTCGTCAGTCGCCGGTGCGCACCGGCCACTCGGTGCGGCTGATCGTGTAGACGGCGCAGTCGGTGCCGTGCAGCGCCTCGTAGTGGTCGAGCCTCATGCCGATCTTCTCGGCGACGCGAGCCGACTTCTCGTTGTCACGCCTGAGGACGGCCACCAGCCGGTCCACATCGTGGTTGGCAAACGCCCAGGTGCCGGCCGCACGGGCTGCCTCGGGTGCATAACCGCGTCCCCACCAGGGCCGGCCGATGAACCACACCAGCTCGATCCCCGGCCATCCCGGCTCGTTCCACAGCCCCGCCCGGCCCACCAGTACGCCCGTGGCCCGCTCGACCACCGACCATGGACCGACGCCTTCCAGCTCCCACACGCCGATGTTGGCCGCGAGGTTGTGCCACATGCTGTGCCGGTCGTGGGTACCGACGTACCGGCCGAACTCGGGATCCGACCAGATAGCCGTGGAGGCATCAAGGTCATCACGGCGGATCGGACGGAGGACCAACCGGTCCGTCGTCAGGGTCGGGATGCTCATGCGCCGGCTCCCCCGATCACGGAAGTCATCCAGAAAACATTCCTGTTTTCTTGATCCTATCAAACGTGAGGCGGCGCTCAGCGTGTTCCTCGTTGAGTTTCTGTAGACCAACGACCGCCTGAATATCGGTGTCGATACGACTCAGGTCACTTCGGTATCGGGTCGCCATGATGCGCCAGTTCTTTCAGGGCGTTGCCGTTCTGGACGAACGCCCGCCACAGGTATTCCACTTGCTATTGATCTTGATCATCTCGTCGAGGTGCCACTTGTCGCCAGCCCGAGTATGGGGCTCCACCGTGATTCGCCCCCACCTGATGCAACAGAGCCGTTTCAGGCGATCGCGGTGATATCCCCGTCGTCGAAGTAGATCGCCTGGTGTAGCCGGCCACCGAGAGCGGCAGCGAACCGGGCGACCACATCCTGCCCAGAAATTCTGCCCTGTTCAATCTGCGAGACCCTACCTTTGGTGACACCCATCCGGTCGGCCACCTGCTGCTGGGTGAGGCCCCGTGCGCGGCGCACCTCGCCAAGGCGATGACCTACCGCGACCGCGAGGAGTTCCTGCTTACCGGCCTCGACCGTCTCCTCACCGCCGGCTCGAGCGACCTGCTCGGCCCGGACGTCCGCCCACCGCACATAACCACTCATCGCCGGTCGTCCTCATCGATCATGTGACGGTGGCCTCCCCGATGACGCCGCGCGCGCCCCTTTGCCAGGACGTAGTGCCCGAAACCGTCGTAGGACAGCGGCGACGACGCCACCGAGCCGCAGGCGTTGAGCACAACCAGCGGCGCGGCCCGCAACCGACGCCGGATCGGCGCCTCGACCTGAAGGCCACGCAGCACGATCGCCTTCCCGCAGGTCAGATGCAGCGCTCGACGCCGCCAGTCGTTCGGCGGCGTCGAGGTCGGCCGCCAGCAACGCCAGCTCGCGGGGCTTGACCGACGGCCCGACCTGCAGCGGCCCCGCCAGATGTCAGGCGCCGGCGGCACGGCGGACGTCGGGTGCCCCGTTCGAGCTGGGGAGGGGCGCGGTATCCGTCGGCGGATAGCTACCAGCAAGCGGCTGGCGTAGAATCGAGCGAAACGAGCACATCGATCGCTCCGATCGTCTTGGAGGCCGTTCATGACCTCGCCCGCCCGACCCGAACCGCTCCACGATGAGACGTATCTGCCAGACGAGGACACCGGCGAGATCATTGACTTCCTGGCCGCGCTTCGCGACCGCGGCCGTCCGACCGCCGAGCCGCGGCCTCGGCTCACCGGCCCCGACGGGCACAGCGTCGAGCTTCCCGAGCCGATGTTCGACGTCATCCTGCAAGTCGCCGCAGCGATGAAGGCGGGCCTGGCCGTCACGGTGGCACCGCAGCATCTGACAATGTCCACCCAGGAAGCCGCAGACCTGCTCCGTATCTCCCGCACCACCCTGGTTCGGCTGCTGGAGAACGGCGCCATCCCTTTCGAGAAGCCCAGCCGCCACCGCAAGGTCCGCCTCGACGACATCCTTGAGTACCGCCGACGCCAACGCAACGCCGCCGAGCTCGCATTCGCCGACATGGTCGCCGACACCGAACGCCTCGGCCTCTATGACATCAGCCCCGACGAGACCCGGGCGGCGCTGAAAGCCGCCCGCAAGAAGGCCGAAGGCTGACCAGATGTTCTCCGCACTGCTCGACACCTGCGTCCTGGTGCCCAGCAGGGCACGCGACGTGCTTCTCGAGATCGCCAGCACCGGTGCCTACCGGCCGCTCTGGTCCGCCGAGATCCTGGACGAGCTCGAGCGGACCCTGCGCACGCTGCTCGGCAAGCGCGGAACCTCACCAGAGGAAACCGACGCCTACCTCACCCGCCTCTTCCGGCAGATGAGGATCGCCTTCCCGGATGCGTCCGTGACCGGCTGGGAACGGCTCGTGTCGACCGTCGAACTCCCTGACCCCGACGACCGGCACGTGGTCGCCGCCGCCGTGGCCGGCCGAGCCGACGTGATCGTCACCGACAACCTCGCGGACTTTCCACCCAGTGCGCTGCCCGCGCCCGTGACCCGCCAGTCCCTCGACGACTTCCTCCTCGACGAACTTGGCCTCCACCCCGACCTCGTCATCAAGGCCGTTCGTGCCATCGCCGCCAGGACCGGCAGATCCGGCCCCACGCTGGCCGCCTATGACATCGCTACCTACCTGCGCACCCACGGCGCCCCAGCATTCGGCGAGCGCCTTCTCGTTGTACTCGGTCAGGCGGCGACGCCGGCTTCGTAGGTGACGTGACCCCAGGCTCGGCGCCCGGCTCGGCGGTTCACCATTCGGCATCGGCGCCGGAAGGGGATATCTATGACCACTGCGGAGGCCACGCTCTTCGGGATGGGCCAGTTCTGGCTGCAGGACGGCGGGACGCCGCCGGCGGTCGAGACTTGGGACCAGTCGAATGGTCTGGCCGTCACGGCTGACGTCGGCGCGGTGATCCTCACCGGAGACGCCTATGGCCCGGTGCAGGTGGCGGTGGACGTACGAGCGGAGCGGCCGCCGGAGGCCGACGACCCGTTCGCGTTCGGTGATGGAAGCGAGTGGGACGACATCGTCGAGGTCAGCGTCACCTGCCGTGAAGGCCCGCTGAACGTGGGCGCTTTGGAGGGTGAGCTCAGCGACGAATTGCCCGCAGTGGACACCCGGGGAGCCGGCAGCTACCGGGTTCGCGTGCATACACGCGACAGGGACGATCCCGGTGTCGACGACGACGGGATGCCCCGACCGAACGACCGGTTCCTGCTGGTCTCCTGGCCTGCTCCCCCTCAACCACCGCTACTCATCCGGCTCACCGATCGGCGCGGTCTGGGGACACGCATGGCCTGGGTGAAGCGCCTGAGCCGTGGCCGTCCCCCCGCCCGTGGGGATGATTCTGGATGATGGCACGGATTTGATCATCCATGCGATGCGGATACGGATGCGGTCGAAGTTTCGGGATTTCCTGCCGGTGATCGGTGAAAGGTGGGCTATGAACAGCAGTGAGGGGATGCCTACATCGAACGCTGTGCCGGTGACCGACGAGCTGGTGGATCGGCTGGCGGGGGAGGCAGAGGCCGGTTATGACGTTGCGGAGCTGAGGCGACGTGGGGGCCGCCGTCCACTGGGGTCGGCGCCCGCGGATGTGGTACCGGTGCGGCTGGACCCGGAACTGCGGGCGGCACTTGCCGCGCGGGCGGCTGCCGATCACACGAACGCCAGCGACGTCATCCGCCAGGCTCTCCGGGCGTGGCTCGACGTCGCGTAGGTATCGACTCCCGCCGGTGCGGGGTGTGTCCCGACGGGGTCGACATCGGGCTGGTGCGTATTCGTTGAATACTGCGGGTGATGCGCGATTGCTTGTTCCCCGAGAAAACGATTGGTGTTGCGGGCTCATAGCGGGTGCGGACGTTGCGAACCTGACCGACAGTGCCCGGCACCTTCGGGTACCTGAAATTGCCCAGGCCTGTACGTTCAGGCGCTCTCGGTATGAGTGGACATGTTCCGGCAGGGCTGGGTCGGTGACCACACGAACGACCGGGCTCGCCGCGAGACAGCTGAACGTGGGTTCGAGAGCAACTCCAGCATGATTGTCTCGGTGCTCACTGGGCATCGTCCCTGGCCAACGGCCGTGAGGTGACCGGGCGGACGGTGATTTCACGCTCGTGGCCGCGGCGGGTCGGCCCGCGCTCTGGCCTCGGTGAACGGGCCCGCCGGCGGCGGCACGGCCGGCTCCTCCTACCCTGGCACGCAGGCTCCTTTTTGCTGTCACGTCCCACTGGTTTTGTCACCGCGGAACGTAGCGAGAAGACGAGGAAAGCAGGCCAAGACCCGTCCTCCGGCGGATCCTCACCGGCCCCTGAGTCCAGACGGTACGGGCCAGGCGGTACGGGCCAGGCGCAGATCGCAGACGGCCATCCGGGCGGGCCGTGAACACTCCGCCGACGGTCCGCGTGCCGTGCCCGTGACAGGTCCGCAGGGACATGCGAACGTGCCGGCTCGCCCGGTTGGAATGTGACGTCGAGTTCTGATCAACCAGCTGCTCGACGACGCGGGCTGAATGCCCCGAACAGTCCGGATGCCCACGTCTGCCTGCGTGCGGCAAGGCGACGGTTTCTTCGGACTGCAGCCGGTCACGGGTGGCGACCCGCGTACGGCCGTATGATGGTCCAAGCTCGCAGCCAGCTGGAGACACCAGTGAGGAGGCCCTCGTCCATGAGCACTCCGGAAACCGGCCAACCTCTGTACCCGCCGCTGCGCCCCCATATCACCGACGAGGAGCTCCTGGCCGCAAGGGGCACCCAGCCCATCTGGTCCCTCGACGACCTTGCGGCCGACACCTTCGGCTCTGACGAGGAGCTCGACGATTTCCTCGTCTTCACGTACGCCGAGCGTCGACGCGACGTCGCCTGAGCCGGCGCCGTGCCCCCTTATACAAGGGGCCGTGTATGATCATCAATCGCGACTCTGGCCTTGCGCTGGACGCACATCCCGACGCGAAGGTCGGAGATCACACATGCCTGTGGCAGTCGCACGCGGCGCCTTGGCAGCAGTGGCGGCTCAAGAACACCGACGACGGGGTCGCCTTCATCATTGAGAACGCTGCGTCGGGATACGCGTTGGATGCCGGTCAGGACGCGGAGAACGAGCGCGACCCGCACCTGTGGCCAACGCATTGGGCGTCCTGGCAGCAATGGATCATTGTCCGGCTACCATTGACCTGACGCGCAGACGCCTGCACGGCGGCTCCTTCATCGCAGCGGTCCGCGCGGGAGATGCTGACAAGTCCGACGATCATCTCATCTCATCTGAGCAGATCCAGGCAGACCTCGGCATCTCACGCAAGGTCCTGACCGAGCGGCTGAACCACCCCGTCGAACATGGAGTGCTCGAACGCCGGCGCTACGACCGGCGACCACGATTCGAGTACATCCTGACCGAGAAGGGCACCGAACTCGTCGACCTGCTGATGCCTGGTCGCGGGCATGGCCGCGGGCGCGGACTGCCTCGACGACATGCACCTGCTGCGCGCCGGCGCGCTCGGTGAGGTGCTCGGCGGGATTCGCGCGCCGTCCACGCTGGGCACGTTCCTGCGGAAACTGACGATCGGGAGCGTCGCCCAGCTCGGGAAAATCCACCGGCTGCTGCTCGTGCGGACCGTGGCGGCCGTGCCCGCCTGGTCACCGATTCGGGCCGCGTCAGATGCGTTCACAGGCATCGAGAAGAAGCTCGGCGACGAGATCCAGGTCGTCGATCGTGATGTCACCGCCGCCCACGCCGTGTATCCATCGGATGGCCTGATCGCGGCGGCGGACGAGCCACAGATCGACGTGAAGGGCGATGTCGGCAGCGGTCGACGAGTCGCAGGCGCCGAGCTGGGCCAGCGCTGCCGTGCGCGCCGTGTTGTCGAGCGCGAGCCGTATGACATCGAGCAGGTCGGTGCCCTGCTTCTGCACAGAGCGGTTCATCACCGCCTGGAGCTTCATCGCGATGATCGGACCGGGCTCGGCGACAGGCGTTTTCACCTCCACGCGATCGCCGCTCGACCGGATCACCTCGATGGCGACCTCAATGGCGGTGTCGTTCGCCCATGCGTGCGCGGACGCGTGGAGGCGGTCGCCGGGATCGTCGCTCGGCTGGTCGAGTTCTGCCTGCCGCACCTCCAGCACGTCTACCTTGACCTGACCATAGGGAGTTGGCAGCAGGACACCGGCGGGCTCCACGACCTTCGCGCCCTCGGCCGCACGGAGCACCTCCATGTGCGGCGCACTTCCTCGACGGCCTGGACAGCCGCGGCCATCGCGTCACCCAGGAAGATCACCCGGCTACCAGACACGGACCCACCTCGGGCTCGGCTGCCATGCATCGAGGATCTCGCGTCCGCGTCCCTCGTCCTGCGCCAGATCGAGCGCGACGAACAGCGGATGCGCCAGCGGCCACTGCCACCGCTCGGGCAGGAGCTCGACACGACGGGCGCAGACGGCCGCGACCGGTGCGACCCGCACCGCAGCACGCGCATGGGCCGGCGTCGAGGCGGCGCCGAGGAGCGTGGTCGCGCGCCGACGTACCGCCTGATCGGCGACGAAGAAGTCAAGTAACTGGTCAGCGCGAACAGCAACCGGCGCACCGGCCGCCGCAGCCAACTGCCACCCACCGTAGTGTTCCCACCCGGCACCATCAACCCTCGACCTGCGTAATCACATGCCGTGCGGTCGGAGATCCATGAGACCAATCATCCATCGGTTTGCGGGACGGAGGTGACGTCTCGATTTCACCGCCCGTCCGTGACTGAGAACGAAAATATTTCATCAATGTCCGCCTCAAGAGGAACCGCTTCTACAACCGCATCAACATTGAGCGGTCCGTAAATGTGCGGAAATGGATCCTTCCATCCGGATACGTGCTCGTACCTGATTTCTGACGTGACGCGACTTACGTCAATAATCAGGAGCAGCAGGTTTCGGTCTCCCTTGTAGATCATATTTGCGACCGGAGCTACTTGATGAGACTCACTGGCATGAATGAATCCTTGGTCGTCCAGCGACCTGCCTCGTGTCGATATTCGATACTCGCCGTGGAGTTTCGCATGCCTCCAGTCGGCGGCGGCTGCAATGTGGTAAATTTCCTTCATTCAGTCTATTCCTGACATTTCGACCGTCTGGGCAATGAACCGATTGACAGCTGGATCGTTCCCATGATGTCCGTGGAGGCGACGCCGAAAGTCGCCGATGTAATGGACGATGCGAGTAGAGCGGAGTTTCGTCGCTAGATTCAGCGCGTCGAGGCCCGTGCCACATGCTTGATCCAGATCGGTTTCGATGTATGTGGTCGCGAGTACGGCGGTGTTGAAGGCACGCGCGCGGGTGAGGTCATCACTCATGGTGACCGCTCTCAGGGAATACATCCTGGCCTGGTCCCAGTCCTTCAGATCACGCAGACAGTGTGCAAACCTGGCCGCAAGGTATCGTTCATCGAAGTAGCGCAACCACGCCGGGAATTCCGCCGCATCCGAGTGCATGAAAGCCTGCTCGGCTTGACGGAGGCAGAACGTGCACGCCTTCGAGTCACCGAGCAGGGCATGGCCGTTTGCCTCCAGCGCGAAAGCCTCCGCGAGGAGCGCCGGAACCGCTGTCTTCCTGGCGGCGTGCTGGCTGGCTCGCGCCAGCTCTATCGCCTCATAGGGATTGTCGTGGTGAATGGCGTGATGGCCCTTCGCGGCCAGAATCTCTGCGCTAAATGCCAGGTCGGAGGCTCCTGCGGCCAGTTCAAGTGCCTTCGTAAAATATCGCTCCGTGAGATCGGAGCGGCCTGTATCATAGGCGGACCATCCCACCAGATGGGCCAGCTGGGCTGCCGCTCCGAGCAGTTCCCGTCCGATTTCTTCGGTGTAGCTGCCGTCGCGGAGCATGGATGTCACAGTGAAGTCGAGATACTTGGCGGCTGGCGCATGGGTATGTCCGCCGCCGAATTTATTGTCCAGCAGGCGGAATGTTTCGGTAAAAGTCCTTACCACAGCGACGTCGTCGGTTGTGATCGATCTCCGGGCAAACTCGGGAGCTCGCCAACGGTCGCCGCGGCACGTGTCCGTTACTGGATCCGTCAGCTCAGCGGGAACATGCCTGTCATCCGGATGCACCGGCTCTCGATGGTCGGGGGAACTCGCACCCGTTGGGCTGTAGTCATGGGCAAGACCAAGTTGGACCGGGCCGGTCCGGTAGAGCCGGCAGAGCAGGTCCATGGCCTGGGCGCGCATGCCCGCGCCGGCCTCCCAGTCGAGCAGGGACCGCGGCGCACACGCGAACCCTCGGATCTTCTCCTCAGCGGCCAGAGACAGGATCATCTCGACCGTTGTCGGTACGTCCCAGCCGCGGGCCAACCGGTGGCACTTCAGCGGGGTGTGTCCGCAGCAGACCGCGATCCCGCTGATCAGCTCATTGAGCGACGCTGCGGGTAACTCCTCGGGGTTTCCGGCCGCCAGCAGCATCGCCACCCGCTGCCGTTCCGCGCAGCGCACCGGATGGGTGTCCGCACGGGGAGGTGCTTGTGCCTGCACAGTGAATGTCGCCCTTCCGGATCCTGGTTGTCGTGACGGCCCTGCGACGCAGAATAGCCGACCCTCGATGCGGTAGCACACATTCCGGCGTCACATAACCAGGCTGGAACACGCATGCCCGCGTACGGACCCATCCCGGAATGTCAAGTGCGGAATTCCCGCGGTGCCTACGCGGGGATCTCTCACTAGCCACAGTCGGTATGAACAGCGCACCATCGGCAGAAGCAGAATCCGCATGCGGCTCATCCAGCGGCACGCAACAACCAGTGATGCAGGGAGCCGGGGAAGCATGCCCGAGCACGCCAAAGAAACGGAGCACCATGACACACGACAGCAAGATCCTCGACGACCTCACAGTGGATCTGTTCGATCTCGACGCCAGGACGGTGGACGGCAACCTTCTGGCCGTCGACGCCATCACCGACAACGGCTGCGGCACGCTGCCCGCCTGCCATTACCCCGACCCGCAGAACTAACCACCTGACCCATCCGACGGGCCATAACTCTGGCGGGCCTATGCGACGCGATCACGGACCCGCACCACTCCGCCGTGATGGATCGCCAGTAGTAATGAGCACAAAACCAACGTCAAAAAGTTGACGTTGGGAGTCTGCGGCCGGGTGGAGGTCTCAGCTCCGGGCCAGCCGGGGCCGTAGCAGAGCCCGGCACGGCCGAGGAACTCACCGGTCGCTTTATCCTCGACGGCCCACATTCCGTACCCGAGCAACGCCCATATCCCGATCAGATGGGTGATCAGGCGTTCCGTCGCTAATCAAGGTCGGAACAGCCGGGCGGGCGGTCGCCGGCCACCGTGCGGACGGGAGCGCCTCTGTCCGCCGCCGTCCATGCGGCCGCGCACGCCGCCCGAAGGGCGTCCAGACCGTCGGTACCGTCGGCCCGGGTCACCGGTCTGGCTCTGCGCCAGGTCAGCGTCGAATCACGCACCTGCGCGACCCAGTCTCCGCACACCGCCACCACGGCGTCGCAGTGTGGGTCGCCGTCCACGTCCGCACCCTGCGGCCGTACCCCGTCAACCTGGGCCCCGCCCACTGTCACGACGACACCCGGGTGGCACGTCAGCAGACCGCGCAGATCGGCCGCGAGATACGTCGGCCGGTGGCGCGCCTGTGCCCGCAGGAGCTCATCCGGGCAGGCCACCCCGGTGAGCACCAGCAGAGACGGCGTGCCCGACCGGACGGCGGACTCGATGTCGGTGTCGAGGCGGTCGCCGACGATCAGCGGAAACCGGGCCCCGCTCCGGCGGACCGACTCCTCGTGCATCGCACGCTCGGGCTTTCCGGTCACGATCGGATCGCAGCCGGTGGCGGTACGCAGCATCGCGACCAGCGAACCGTTGCCAGGCATCAGGCCACGCTCGGTCGGCACCGTCGCATCGACATTGCTCGCGACCCAGAGCGCGCCGGCCCGGATCGCGAGTGCGGCCTCGGCGAGCCGGGCGTAGTCAAGATCTGGATCAAAGCCCTGGACGACGGCGACGGGTTGCTCCCCGGCGGTCGTCACCGGCCGTAGGCCTTCCGCGGTCACCGCCTCACGCAACCCCTCCCCACCGGCGACCAGGACGGCCGC
>NZ_CAUVXG010000055.1:0-4932 GCF_963555885.1 Protofrankia sp. Cr2 | reverse complement strand
ACCCGCGCGGCCGCCTGAGCCGACGTGACGACATCGGGTACCGCCGCGGACACGCCGACCGACGCCAGTCTGCGCACGACCTCCGCCGGTGGACGCAGCGCGTTGTTGGTGACGTACACCACCCGCATGCCGCGGTCACGGGCGGCCGCGATCGTCGCCGCGGCATGCGGCACGGCCTGCGACCCCCGGTACACCACGCCGTCGAGGTCCATCAGGGCGACATCGTGGGCGTCGACCAGGGGGGACGGCGACGCCGACAGCGGACGCGGTGGATCGGTCAGCCGGGGATGAATCAGCCGGGGATGAAGAGGATCAGGATGCGGACCGCCCGTCATGGCCGGCCTGTCATGGCCGGTTGAGTGCGGCTCGGGCGCCCCGCAGGGCCTGGCCGTAATGTCGGAGGTCCGGGCGCATCGCCGCGGCCAACGCCAGATGCTCCACGGCTGCGCGCAGGTCACCGGTTCGCCGAGCCGCCATCCCGAGCCCGAACTGCGCGTAGTCGTCCGCCGGGTCGTTTTCGACTATCCAGGCGAAGCTCTCCCGCGCGGCGCCGTACTGGCCGGCGTCGAACTGCGCCCGCGCCAGCGCCTCCCGGACGCTACGGGAGCCCGGCTCGGCGGCGACGGCATGGGCCAGTAGTTGAACCGCGGCGTTGGCATTCCCCCGGTCGAGCAGGGCGACGCCCCGGGTGTACCAGTCGTAGACCTCACCGCCGGGAGTGCCGACCCCAGCACCGCCGACCCCAGCGCCGTTGACCCCAGCGCCGTTAGCGCCAACTCCGTTGGCACCAGTGCCGTTCGCCTCAGGCCCATTCATCCCGGGTCCCTTGTGCCCGCCCGACATCCGCGCCTCCCCTAACGCTCAGGACCTTCGTGCTCAGGGCCTCCGTGCTCGCAGCGTTGCCGCCACCGATGCAGACGTCAGCCGACGCCGATGACGGCCGGACGCATCTTCACAAGGTTTGCCTCTCAGTGTCGCCGGAAACCGGGCGACGCTCCCACCGATCGCGCTGATCGTAATGGTTCGATACCGACTGTTACCGGCATGGACGCTCAGCGGTCCGGCCGACGATCACGCCCGGCCAGCGCGGACACCACCATGGCCCGCACGCCTGGGGAAGTCTGCGAGCCTGGGAGAGGGCCGGCCCATACGATCGCGGCATGGCTGCTTCCGATCCGGCCCTGCCCACACCCGGCGGACTCGTGCTCGCGCCGTTTCGCGCCCTGCGGTATGTGGCCGACGACGGGCCGGATCTGGCGGCGCGGACCGCCCCGCCCTACGACGTGATCGACGCGGCAGGCGTCACGACGCTGGAGGCGACACATCCACACAATGTCGTCCGCCTGATCCTGCCCCGTGACACCGACGAGCACTCCCCCGACAGCCGTTACGGCCGTGCCGGGCAGACCCTGCGCGAGTGGATCGCCACCGGCGTCCTGCGTCGCGACGACGCTCCGGCCCTGTACGTGTACGAGGAGGTCCACGGCGACCACATCCAGCGGGGCCTGGTCGGCGCGGTGGCTCTCGCGGACCCGGACGCGGGGATCATCCTGCCGCACGAGAACACCATGGCCGGCCCGGTCGCCGACCGGCTCGCCCTGACCGTGGCCACCGGGGCGAACCTCGAACCGATCTTCCTGCTGTACTCCGGCGGCGGCCTCACCAGCCAGATCGTTTCGGCGACGGTAGCAACCCGACCGCTGCTGACCACGACGACCGATGACGGCGTGTCGCACCGCATCTGGGCGCTGACCGACCCGGACGAGCTAGCGAGCATCGCCGGCGATCTGTACGAGCGTCGCGCGGTGATCGCCGACGGACACCACCGGTACGCAACCTACCGTCGCTACCAGGCAGACCGCCACGCTGGCGGGGACGGCGCCGGCCCGTGGGATTTCGGCCTGGCCTTCCTGGCTGACGCGCGGGTGTCGGGGCCGGCCGTCCACGCGATCCACCGGGTCGTGGCCGGACTCGACGTGGCGCACGCGGCTCGTCGAGCCGCTGACGCATTCTCGGTGACGCAACTGGACGGCGAGTCGGATCCGACCGGGGTGGCCTTGCTCGACACGCTGGCAGGAGCCGGCAAGGACGGCCACGCATTTGTGATCACCGATGGCCGGACGGCGTTCCTGCTGAGCGATCCGGATCCGAGACTGCTCGCCGAGGTACTGCCGGCGGACCGGTCAGCCGCCTTTCGCGGGCTGGACGTCACCGTCGCGCATCTCGTGCTGATCACAACGGTCTGGGGACTGGCCGACACCGAGGACGTGGTCGGTTACCGCCATGACGCGCCCACCGCGATCGCCGCCGCGGCACAGGCCAGCGGGACCGCACTCCTGCTGAACCCGACGCCCGCAGCCGACGTCGCGGCGGTCGCCGCCGCCGGTGAACGCATGCCGCGCAAGTCGACGCTGTTCACACCCAAGCCACGAAGCGGCCTGCTGATCCGTCCGCTGGCCGATTCTTCCCCCGGGTAAGAATCCGGGGGAAGGATCCGGGGGAAGGATCCGGGGGAAGAATCGACAGACGTCAGCCCCGGTCGCTCTCGCCTGCCGGATCGCTCCCCCCGAGCAGAAGTGCCCGCTCGGCAGCGTCGGTTTCCTCGTCGTGGTCCACGGTTGCCGCGGAGACGAACCAGCGCGCCGCATCGGTCGGACGACCCGCGGCCAGCAGCGCCTCGGCGTAGGCGTACCACAGTCGCGGCGTCCACGGTTCCAATCTGGTCGAGGCCGCCTCATCCTGCAGCAGCAGGACCGCTGCCGCCGGCTCACCCAGATCGCGCCGTGCCCCGGACACAACAATGAGGAGTTCGACCCGGCTCGCCTCGTCGAGTTCGGCCGCGGCCGGATCACGTGCAAGCAGCAAGGCGCGCTCGGGACGCCCGAGCCCGCGCTCGGCGTCCGCCATGACCGCGAGGTGGCGAGGAGAACCGTCGAGTCGGCGTGCCGCACGCAGCTCGGCAAGCGCCGTGGTGAACTCCCCCGCGTGATAGGCGGCAAGCCCGACCGCTTCACGGACGGCGGCGATTCGGGACGCGAGCGCGGAGGCTGCGCGCGCATGGGCCAGAGCAAGCGCGGGGTCATCGTCGAGATAGATGCCTGCGGCGACCAGGTGGCGGGCAACCGGTTCGGCACGTGCGGCACCTAGTCCGCGCAGCTCACGGGTGACCTCGAAGTCCAGGAGTTCGGCCCGTGCCTCATCGGGAAGCGCCGGTGCGGAGGGCCGACCCGATCGCACCAGGGCTCGGCCGCCGCTCGGCGAACGGTCCGCGGATGTCGGTGATCCGCCGGACCCCGCGGCCCGGTCGCGATCCGATCCGGGTCTCCCGCGGTCTGGAGCAGGTCTTTCGCGATCCGATCCGGGTCTCCCGCGGTCCGGAGCAGATCGACCCCGGTCTGGAGCAGGTCTCCCGCGATCCGATCCAGGTCTCCCGCGGTCCGATCCGGGTCGTCCCCGGTCTGGAGCAGGTCTTTCGCGATCCGATCCGGGTCTCCCACGGTCCGGAGCAGGTCGACCCCGTTCTGGAGCAGGTCTTTCGCGATCCGATCCGGGTCTCCCACGGTCTGGAGCAGATCGTCCGCGTTCTGGAGCAGGTCTTTCGCGATCCGATCCGGGTCTCCCACGGTCTGGAGCAGATCGTCCACGGTCTGGAGCAGGTCGTCCGCGATCCGATCCAGGTGCCGACGACCTCGTTCCGGCCGGGCGTCCGCCCGGGGCGTCCGTCTGCCGGGAATCCCGACCGCTCAGGCCATGCCCGCCCGAACCGGACACGGCCGGCCGCTGCTGGTTCGGCCGGGACTGGTCCGGACGCGGCTGCGTCGACGCCGGCCGTTGTGGGACGCGACCGGCGGTGTTCCGGTCACCGCTCCGTTCGTCCCGACCTCGTTCGTCGCGAGGCCGTTCGTCCCGTCGTGGAGCGGAGCGGTAGGGCGCGGTTGCCGGCTGGGGCCGCCGCTCGCCATCCGGTCCACGACGCCGATCTGTCGACCGGTCCGTCGGACGATCACCAGCACCACGGCCGTAGGGCGGGCTCTGGGACGTCCGGGCGTCACGCTGACCACCGGCGGACCGAGCAGCTGCCCCTGGCTGCGTACGACGCGGGCCACTACCGACGGCACCGCGATCCTCGCCGGCACCGCGGGGACGATCAGCACCGCGAGACCGATCGGCAAAACGATTGTCAGCGCCGCGGCTCCGGGATGCATCACTTCGTGATGTCGGCCGACTCTGCCCGGAGCGTTCACCGCCAGCGGTGAAAAACTCCCGTCGGTCAGTCGATCCGCGCCCGCGATCCCCGGCAGGTGAACCCGACCGGCGGGCCGGACGCGCCGCGTTCTGCCCTCGCTCGTTCTGCCCTCGCTCATCAGCGCGTTCCGGCCTGCCCGCCTGGCCACGGCCTCCGCCACGCGGAACAAACGAGTCACCGGATGTACGTCCTGGCGGGCCTACCGCCGGCCGGCCGGATCCACGGCTTTCGGCCTTCGGTCCATCCGACCTCGCTCTATTCGAAGCCGGACGCTCAGCTGGCCGACCGCCGGACTGTCGCTGACCGGTTCGATCGAAACTGCGATCCTCGCCCGAGCGTTGCACTGCGTCACGCGCACCTGCGGGCCGCCCTGACCGGCGATCGTTGTCGTCGTGGTGCCGACTGGCGGAGCCTCGCCCACCCCGAGCTTCGCGAGCCTCGCGCCACCGCTGCTTCGCCTGCCCATCGTTCGCGGTCTGGGTACCAGCGGTCCGGGATCTGCCACGCCCGGCCGCGGCCGGGCGACGCACCGTTGTGCCGGTCTGTGAAGTCCGTGCCTTCGGTGTAGTGGCCTCGGCCGCGTTCTCTGGCTGGCTGCGACCCGGGCGAGCGGCGCCGCCGTTGTTCTTCTCCACGCAGTTCTCTCCCTCGGCCGGTGCCATCCATGCCCGCGTCGGTGCCGGCTT
>NZ_CAUVXG010000054.1:22985-33771 GCF_963555885.1 Protofrankia sp. Cr2 | reverse complement strand
CTGCACACCGACACCCTGCCCACCCAGAACGGCTACCACCCCCACGTCACCATCCTGGCACCGCTACCCGCCCTGCTCGCCGAACCCGGCGCGCCACCCGCGGACAACGGCTGGGGCCTGCCCCTACCCGCCACGGTCCTCGCCCGGCTCCTGTGCGACGCCGACCTCGTCCGACTCCTGCTCGACCCCGCCGGGGTACCGCTCGACGTCGGCCGCACCCAACGCATCGTGCCCCCCGCGCTGCGCCGCGCTTTGATCGCCCGGGACCGCTGCTGCACCTACCCCGGCTGTGACCGGCCACCGGGCTGGTGCGAAGCCCACCACATCATCGAATGGTCACACGGCGGCCGCACCGCCCTGAACAACCTGGTGTTGACCTGCGGCCAGCACCACCGCACGCTCCACCACAGCGACTGGCAGGTACAGATCGGCGCCGACGGCATCCCCGCATGGATCCCCCCGGGCTGGATCGACCCGTCCCGCACCCCCCGACGCAACCCCTACCGCCGCACGATCCACAACACCGACACCGACACCGACACCGGGACCGGGACCGGGACCGGGACCGGGACCGGCCACAGCAAACAGGCCGGTCCCGGCACACGGGACGGCCCCGGCAAGGATCTCTTCGGCGGCGTGCCCTGACACCGGGTGGTGGAGGCATCGTGGCCCCGGGGGGTTCACCCGTGGTTCACAGGCCGGATGACAGCCGGTCGCCGGCGGCCGGCCCGAGTCCCGTACGCGACCCCGCGACGGCACGCCACGACAGGGCGCGAGCTTGCACTCACCCACCTCGAGTGCTAAACAGGACCTGGCACTCACGAGCTTCGAGTGCCAGGGCTGAGCGGCGAGGCCATCTGGCCGTCCGTCGCGGGCGTCGTCTTGGCCAGGCCATTGAACAGCCATTCCCCTGGGAGGACCCCGACACCATGCCGAAGATCATTGCCTTCGATGAGGAGGCACGGCGCGGCCTGGAGCGCGGCATGAACCAGCTGGCCGACGCCGTAAAGGTCACGCTCGGTCCGAAGGGCCGCAACGTCGTTCTGGAGAAGAAGTGGGGCGTCCCCACGATCACCAACGACGGTGTGAGCATCGCCAAGGAGATCGAGCTCGAGGATCCGTACGAGAAGATCGGTGCGGAGCTCGTCAAGGAAGTCGCGAAGAAGACGAACGACGTCGCGGGTGACGGCACCACCACCGCGACGATTCTCGCCCAGGCGCTGGTCCGTGAGGGTCTGCGCAACGTGGCGGCCGGCGCGAACCCGCTGGGTCTGAAGAAGGGCATCGAGATCGCGGTCGAACGCGTCTCGGAGGAGCTCTCCAAGCAGGCCAAGGAGGTCGAGACCAAGGAGCAGATCGCGTCCACCGCGTCCATCTCCGCGGGCGACCCCGCGATCGGCGCGCTGATCGCCGAGGCGCTGGACAAGGTCGGCAAGGAAGGCGTCGTCACCGTCGAGGAGAGCAACACCTTCGGCCTCGAGCTCGAGCTCACCGAGGGCATGCGCTTCGACAAGGGCTACATCTCGCCGTACTTCGTCACCGACGCCGACCGCCAGGAAGCCGTCCTCGACGACCCGTACGTGCTCATCGTCAACAGCAAGATCGCCGCTGTCAAGGACCTACTCCCGCTGCTGGAGAAGGTCATGCAGGCCGGCAAGCCGCTGGCGATCATCTCCGAGGACGTCGAGGGCGAGGCCCTGGCCACCCTGGTCGTCAACAAGATCCGTGGCACCTTCAAGAGCGTCGCGGTGAAGGCCCCCGGCTTCGGTGACCGTCGCAAGGCCCTGCTCGGCGACATCGCCATCCTCACCGGTGGCCAGGTCATCTCCGAGGACGTCGGCCTCAAGCTGGAGAGCACCACGATCGACCTGCTCGGCAAGGCCCGCAAGTTCGTCGTCACCAAGGACGAGACCACCATCGTCGAAGGCGCCGGTGACCCCGACCAGATCGCAGGTCGGGTCAGCCAGATCCGCGCCGAGATCGAGAAGTCGGACTCCGACTACGACCGCGAGAAGCTGCAGGAGCGGCTGGCCAAGCTCGCCGGTGGCGTCGCGGTCATCAAGGTCGGTGCCGCGACCGAGGTCGAGCTCAAGGAGAAGAAGCACCGCATCGAGGACGCCGTCTCGAACGCGAAGGCAGCGGTCGAGGAGGGCATCGTCGCCGGCGGTGGCGTCGCGCTGCTCCAGGCGTCGGTCACGGCGTTCGAGAAGCTCGACCTCGCCGGGGACGAGGCCACCGGGGCGAACATCGTCCGGCTGGCCCTCGAGGCGCCGATCAAGCAGATCGCTTACAACAGCGGTCTCGAAGGCGGCGTCGTAGTCGACAAGGTCCGTCACCTGCCCGCTGGCCACGGCCTGAACGCGGCCACCGGCGAGTACGTCGACCTGATCGCCACCGGCATCATCGACCCGGCCAAGGTCACCCGCTCGGCGCTGCAGAACGCCGCGTCGATCGCCGGGCTGTTCCTCACCACCGAGGTCGTCATCGCCGACAAGCCGGAGAAGAACCCGGCCCCGGCGGTTCCCGGCGGCGGGGACATGGACTTCTGAGTCCGCGGTTCGCAGTCTGAACTGGTCGTAAGCCGGCCGGTGGCAAACCGGCCGGTGGTAGAACACAAGGGGCGGTCCCGTTTCGGGGCCGCCCCTTTGCCATGGCAGGACGAGTGGGAGTGTGCACTGCATGACTCAGACCATGCCGCCGGCGGGCTGGTACGCCGACCCGTCCGGCAAGCACCCCTTCCGATACTGGGATGGCAGCCGGTGGACCGACCAGGTAAGTAATACCCAACCCGGGGCACCCGGCGGCGTACCCGTGCAGACCAACTACACGCCGGACCGGATCCAGCGTCAGGTACAGGAAAACGCGGGCGTGGCCCCCGTCGACGGTGGACAGGGGAGCCTGTTCACCGAACCGGTCCTCGTGGTCAACCAGAAGACCAAAATCATCGAGCTGACGAACGAATACGCCGTGTTCGACCAGGCCGGGAACCAGATCGGATCGGTCGTGGAAGTCGGTCAGAGCACCGTCAAGAAGGCGATCCGGCTGGTCAGCTCACTCGATCAGTTCTTCACCCACCGCCTCGAGGTCCGCGACAGTGCCGGCGTTGCCCACCTCGTCCTGACCCGACCGGCAAAGGTCTTCAAGTCACGGGTGATCGTCTCTCGGCCGGACGGATTCGAGATCGGCGCAATCGTCCAACAGAACGTCTTCGGAAAGATCCGATTTGCCCTGCAGAGCGCCGGCACATCCATCGGGATGATCAAAGCGGAAAACTGGCGGGCGTGGAACTTCTCGATCGTCGACCACACCGACACCGAGATAGCCCGGGTGACCAAGACCTGGGAGGGTCTGGCCCGCGCGCTGTTCACCACCGCCGACAACTACGTGGTGCAGATCCACCGGCCCCTTGCCGACCCGCTGCGCAGCCTGGTGGTCGCCTCCGCCCTGACCATCGATACCGCTCTGAAGCAGGACTCCCGCGGCCTCGGCTGAGCGCGGGCCGTAGACCACGGAATCCGGTCGCCGGGAGTGAAGGTTTCGACAGTCGCAGCTGGAAGCGGCACCATTACTGGCGTGATCCAGCCTGGTTCCGCGTCACGTTCGCGCCGCCCCACCATGGTGCTGCCCACCCCCCCGCTCACCGTCGCAGACCTCGACGAGTTCGGCCTTGAGGATCCGCGCTTCGACCTCATCGACGGGATGTGCCTGGTCCGTGCGTGGCCGACGCCGCTGGAGACCAGGGTGACCAAACGTCTCGTCCGACTGCTCGTCGAGGTGACCCCCGCGCACATGCGCGTCCACACCCGGGGGGTGAGCCTTCGGATCGAGCCCCGAAGCGAGATCGTGCCCGACATCATCGTGGCGGCGGCGGGCGACGACGACCGTCCCCGCCGCATCACCGACCTGCCTCTGCTGGTCGTGGAGGTCGCCGAGCTCAGCAACCGGCGCTACGACCGGACCCTGAAGTTCGACGTCTATCGCGACCGCGGTGTCCCCAGTTGCTGGCTGGTCGACCCCGACACCCCGGCTATCGACGCCTACGATCTCGTCGACGGAACCTACGTCCAGGTCGGGTCCGCGACCGGGCCCCAGGAACTCCGGGTGACCTGCCCGGTTGCCTGCACGATCATCCCGGCAACCCTGATCGACCCCCCGCATCCAGAGTGACGGTTCTCTCCGGACGGTTATGTCGGGTCGGGAATGTCGTCGGCATCGGGAATGTCGTCGGCGTCGGGAATGTCGTCGGCGTCGACGATGGTGTAGGCGTAGCCCTGCTCGGCCAGGAAGCGCTGCCGGTGCGCGGCGTACTCCTGGTCGATCGTGTCCCGGGAGACCACCGTGTAGAAATGCGCGCCGCGGCCGTCCGCCTTGGGGCGCAGCACCCGTCCGAGGCGCTGCGCCTCCTCCTGGCGTGACCCGAAGGTACCGCTGACCTGGATGGCGACACCCGCTTCGGGCAGGTCGATCGACACGTTGGCGACCTTTGAGACGACCAGGGTCCGGATCTCCCCGGTGCGGAACGCCTCGAACAGGCGCTCGCGTTCCCGGTTACGGGTCGACCCCTGGATGACCGGGGCACCGAGCAACTCGCCAAGATGATCAAGCTGGTCAAGGTAGGCGCCGATGACGAGCACCCGATCCCCTGCGTGCCGTTCGACCAACCGTCGCACGACCGCCCGCTTGCTGTACGCGGTAGCGCACATCCGGTAGCGCTCCTCGGCCTCCGCAACGGCGTAGGCCATCCGCTCGTCCTCGGTGAGGGTCACCCGCACCTCGGTGCACTCGGCCGGGGCGATCCAGCCCTGGGCCTCGATCTCACGCCACGGCGCGTCGTACCGTTTGGGGCCGATCAGGGAGAAGACGTCGCCCTCCCGACCGTCCTCACGGACCAGCGTGGCGGTCAGGCCGAGCCGCCGCCGGGACTGGATGTCAGCGGTCATCCGAAAGACCGGCGCCGGCAGCAGGTGCACCTCGTCGTAGACGATCAGACCCCAGTCGCGGGCGCCGAACAGGTCCAGATGCAGATACTCGCCCTTGCGACGGGCGGTCATCACCTGATATGTGGCGATCGTGACGGGTCGGATCTCCTTGCGTTCACCCGAGTACTCGCCGATCTCGTCCTCGGTGAGTGATGTCCGCTTCAGCAGCTCCGTGCGCCACTGCCGGCCAGCCACCGTGTTGGTGACCAGGATGAGCGTGGTGGTACCGGCGTGGGCCATGGCCGCGGCACCGACGATGGTCTTGCCGGCGCCGCTGGGCAGCACCACCACGCCCGAGCCACCCTCCCAGAACCCCGCCACCGCGCCCTTCTGATACTCGCGCAGCTCCCAGCCGTCCTGGCGCAGTTCGATCGGGTGCGCCTCGCCGTCGACATAACCGGCGAGGTCCTCCGCCGGCCAGCCGATCTTGAGCAACGCCTGCTTGAGCCGTCCCCGCTCGGACGGGTGCACCGCGACGGTGTCCTCATCCAGCCGCTGGCCCAACAACGGCGAGACCTTCTTGGACCGGATGACCTCGGCGAGCACCGCACGGTCGACGGTCCGCAGGACCAAGCCCCGCTGCGGGTCGTTCTCCAGCCGTAGCCGGCCGTAACGGTCCATGGTGTCGGCGATGTCGACCAGCAGCGCGTGCGGGACCGCGTAGCGGGAGAAGCGGACGAGTGCGTCAACGACCTGTTCGGCGTCATGACCGGCAGCGCGGGCATTCCAGAGCGCCAGCGGAGTGACCCGGTAGGTGTGGACGTGCTCGGGGGAGCGTTCCAGCTCCGCGAACGGGGCGATCGCGGCCCGCGCCTCGCCAGCCATCGGATGGTCGACTTCCAACAACAGGGTCTTGTCGGACTGGACGATCAACGGACCATCGGCCACTTCTCACCGTCCTTTCACGATTCCTCACGGCCTCTGGACGCGCGACGAAAGCCATGATCGCACACCCTGAGGATTCCATCGGGTCGCGCAGCGAACTGCTACGTACCGAACTGCTACATACCGAACTGCAGCGAAATTCGTCGGCCGTACCAACCCGTATCGAACCAGTCCGCCGATTCTCGCATGGTCGCCGAGGGCCGCGACGGACGCCTCGCGAAGTACCGACGACCGATCCGGTTACCGTCACGGCAGGTCGGCAACGTCCTCCGGATCCATGAATTCAGGGTATTGCTGGTCCGGTACGGACATCGGCCCGACAGTGCCGGTGCCGGCAAGGGCACCGGCCAGGTCACCACCGGTAGCGCCTGGCATTGCGCCCGCGACCCCCAACTCATACGACCAGTCGTAACCGGCGGACCCACCGGCCGGGAGTACATCTTCGACATCCATGACACCGGTGACACGGTGCAGTGCGAAGCGCCGGGTCGCCGTGGCACGCTCATCCCACGCGGTCACCCAGCCACCGTCGACAATCATGGGACGAACAATATGTTCACTAGATTTTCCCTGCTGGTCAACATACCCGAGCAGCATCCGCCGGCCGCTGCGTGCCGCTCCCTGCAGGCTCAGCAGCATCAGCGGAGCCGACCGCACCATCCCGTCGGACACGGAGCCGATCACGGCGCTGGCCACCCGGGCCGCTCGGGCGCTGTCGTCTCCCCGACGGATCATCCGCACCACGCCCCGGACCTGCTCGTTGCGGGCACCCGCGGCGTCCACGGTGTTCGGGCGCGGGCGGCCGGGCGTTCTGTGCACCTCGGGTCGGCTGAGTACCACGCGTCCGTCCGGTCCTTCGCCGACCGGAGCGAACCCGGCTACGCGCAGGCCCTCCAGCAACTTGGGCATGGGTAGCGATGAGATCACCACGGTGGGCGCGACCCGCCGCAGCCCGAGGGTCTGAGTCCGCCGCGACGCGACCACCTCGGAGAGCACCGCGGTGTCGTCGCAGCGCAGATAGGCCGCGGCCGGCCCGGCCCGCAACCGGCCGTGGCGACGGGCGACGTCATCCACGAGGTAGTCCAGCGCCTGCGGGACGCCCCCGCGGGCGACGCGGGCAAGAAAGTCGCGGATGTCCTCGGCGACCCGACCGGCGTCCAGAGCACGCCGCAGGGACGCTTCGGAGAACCGGAAGACCGTTGCCGCGCCGGACGACTCGACATCGGCCATCTGGGTGAGCTCCGCGGCGATCTCCGGCACCAGGGGACCCGGCGCCACAGCGGTGAGGTCGGCCTGTACCAGCAGTTCGCTGACGGGCTCAGGCAACATCGGGCTGAGCGCGGCAGCGAGGTCGAAGCGGCGGGTCGCGGCCCCGTCGGCCGCCTCGCCACCGACCAGCGCCCGCCCGGCCGCTGACAACGCGCCGCGTCCGGTGACACCCAGCAGATCCGCCTCGGCGGACGTCCAGTCGATCATCCGGTCCAGCAACGACCCACCGCGGCGGGGCAGCCGCCACGCAAGCAGGGCGCGCACCGACTCGGGCGTCGGTGCAAGCCCCGCCGGAGCTGCCGCGAAGGCGTCCAGCACGAGGCGGCGCAGCTCTGGCGCGCTCTGGCGGCGCAGCTCCACGGAGAGCGCGGCAACCTGACGGCCCTTGTCGTCGCGCTCCCCCACCAGACCGGGTATCTGGGGGGAGCTCAGCCACGCCTGGACCAACGTGGCCCAACGCATCGCGGGGGTCTCCACACACCACCGGTCGTAGGCGGTCGTAGGCATGATCATGACATCCGCGCCGGGCGCATTGTCGACCAGCCCGGCCGCATAGGCGATCTCGATCACCAGCGCCGCGGCCGGTTCGGCGACGTCAAGAAGCCTCGCGGCCGCGCGGAAGTCCCGGACGCTCAGACCCCCGGTGCGCAACGGGGTGGGCGGGGTCGCACCCCAGGCTTCCAGCAGCGCCGTCACCAGACGGATCATCGTGTCAGCGGCGAGGGCGGCCGTGCCGTCCACCTGGCCGAGATCAACGGTCTTGCCGGTGAGCGCCGGCGGTTCGCGATGCAACGTCCCGACCGGATGGTCACCGCGCAGGGCGAGCCCGACTTCCCGCGGAAGCTCGACCGTGGTCTCCTCGACGCCGATCAGCAGACCCCGGGCCAGCAGTTGCTCCACCGGCGTGCGGGCGTCAGACGCATGAAGCAGCCGTCTCGCGTCGCCCGTGTGCCCGAGCGCCGGCCCGGCGGCGAGCCGCTCAAGGAGCTGACGGGCCCGCGGACCGCACTCCTCGACGAGGGTCGCCACCCGCTCCGGCACGTCCAGGGCGGCGCTGAGCTCGTCGAGGATGGAGCCGCGCCCGGCTCCACCGCGGTCGCGTTGGGCGGCGACCCCGACCGCCAGCGCGAGCCGTACGAGATGCGTGTGCCGGTGACCGGACAGGCAGGCACGTAGTGGCCGACCAAGGCCGAGCGGACGCTCACCGACAAGGTCGCGGACCATTGCGACAAGCCGAATGGCACTGTCATCCCCCCAGATCAGGGCACGTTCGCGCAATGTCGCCACGGGCACCGCCACATCCGAGGTCCCGCAGAACCTGACGAGGTCCTCGACACTCACCGGCGATGGAAGCAGCGTCAGTGCCTCGCAGACCTCCAGGGTGAACGTGTCGAGTCGCTCAAGCGCGCGGGTCACGCTCACCCGGATCTCCAGACGGGCGGCGAGGATGTCGAAGTCGGGCGGTGGTGGCGTGGCCAGATCCGGACGCAGGGCGAGCAGCCGAGTGAGCGCGTCGTCCGAAAGGCCCCGCAACCACCCGGCCAGGGTGGAGGAGACGTCAGGGCCGTCCGCCGGCATGGGCACCCTCACAACGGTAGCCGGCCGGGCGCGGGGTCCGGCACGCCCTACCGCCTGTCGTGGTCGGATTCGTCGACCACCGGTAGCGAAACCGATGGGAAAAACAGACCGACACCGACCTCGGCCGTGCCCACCTGATCGAGAACCCAGCCGCCGCTGACATCGAACCGGAGCACGGCCACCGCCGGATCAAGATCAAATTCGCACGGTAGAAGCGCTGCGAACGCCCAGTCCGGTGGGCCGATCGAAATTCTGATCGAGGTCACCTGCAGTCGACCCGGTGGGATGAGTGCGACCAGCGGGCTCGCGAAGACCGCCTGTGCTATCGCGTCGATCTCGTCCGCTGTCGGCGCCCGACCGGGCGGAACGGGAAACACGTTGTGATCAAATACGCCGGCGGGGACCCCCGCGGAATCATCGACATCGGCGCTTCCGGTATCGACCCTGTCAACATCAACGCTGCCGGCATCGACCCTGCCGGCATCGGTGGCGCAGGTGTCCGCCGTCCGCCGGGCAACGGGACGGATGACACGTGGACCAGCGCCGTGTCGAGGTGCGGAATGTGGACGCACAGGCTCTCCTGCCGCGAGTGACAGGCTGCGACGATACCCAGCCGACATCACGTGAAGCCGCACTTCCTGTGACAGAGTGCGACAGACCCGTCGATGCAGATTCCACACGGGCGAGCCTCCAAACGCAAGAGTCTGACGCCAAATGCTTGTCGCAACAGTAGAGCATGAACCGAAAACCTGGCTCGATGCACCTTTTAAGCTGTTCTTCTGCTTCATCCGGATGTCGGCTGTATACCGCCGCCCACTATTGCGATGCAGCGGATCAACGTAACTTCTCCACACCGTCGACCAGGAACGCCAGATGATGATCACGCGCCCAGGTTCCGACCCGGGACAGTGCAGGCGCAGACCCCGGCGACGCGAGCGCCTGCCCGATGGAGAAGCCGACAATCATGAAAACCGCGGCGACGAACACGGTCAGCACGATCATGGCCGGACGTCTGCGCGAGGTGCGTCCGCGGGTTCCCGTACCCGCGGATCGCCCCTTGTCCGACGGTGCCTCCGCACTGGCCTGAGCCCTACCATCCTGAGCCTTGGCTGTCTGAGCCGGCCTGACCGGCCGGGAACCCCTACCGCTGGTCCCACCACCCGCCGTGGCCCGACCTTCGGCGACCCGATCTTCCCTCGCCCGACCTTCGGCGACCCGAGCTTCGGTGGCCCGCGGGCGCCGCGCGGCGCTACCTGACCTGTCGTCATCCCCGGGGAGCGTGGCGAACCGGTCGGTGGCACCGGCCTCCTCCCGATCAGCCCGATAGATCCGATCAGCCTGCTTCGCCCGATCCGAGAACGGATCAAAACCCTCCGTCGGTGGGCCGGTGTAGGGCCTCGGCCCGGTGGCGGTCCCCGCCGCAGCACCCGGCCCGGGAGCGCCGCCCGAGGACGAGTCGGTGGGCCGCCGGTCGGAGCCGGGCGGCCGGTCGGAGCCGGGCGGCCGGTCGGAGCCGGGCGGCCGGTCGGAGCCGAGCGGCCCGGGTGACCCGGCCCGCCCGGACAACGTGCCGAAAGCCACCAGATGCCGGCCTGCGCTGACCGGTCGCCCGGGGCGACTCCGGTCACCCGCAGCACCCGCAGCACCCGGCCGGACCGCTTGCCGGCCAGGTGGGTAGCCGGGCGCGCCCGGTGCCGGTGTGCCGGGCAGTTGTCCAACCTCAGGCAGGGAGCCGGGAATCGGGGGACGCGGCCCGCTCGGCTCCTGATACCGCGGGTGCCCCAGCTCCCCGGGTCGCCACGTCGTGTCATCGTCCCCGGGCGGGACGCCACGCGGATTCACCCACGGGTCGCCTCGATGATCATCTCGTCGGTCGCCCCGGGGCTCGGGGTCTCCTCGGACCACGCGGGCATCCTCCGGTCACACACGCACGGCGGTGGTTGTGTCGATGTCGTTAGAACAGCGAGATTCAGCGTATCCGTAACAGGTTTCAACGGCACAACACACCCCGTCCCAACACCACAGCGCACACGGATGGATCTTCACTGTGACCTAAGTGGTCGGCGCTGGAAGTT
>NZ_CAUVXG010000054.1:21531-22352 GCF_963555885.1 Protofrankia sp. Cr2 | reverse complement strand
TGAGGCGCCGCCTGGCGCCGGCAGACCCTGGACGAACTTCCGGCGCCGACCACTAAGATGCCGATGAACGACGTCTGTCCGGCTCGCGTCCCCCCGCATCCCGCCTGGCGTCGTTGTTCAGCGGCATCCTGGTACGACAGCGACCGGTCGGGTTCAGCGGGTCCCGGGCAGTGGCCCGTCCATGACCCCAGGGTTCGTGGGCTCACCGGGTTCCCACCGCATCGGCGAAGCCGACGGGGTCCGCACCGCATCGGCGAAGCCGACCGGGTCTGCGCCGGACCGGCGAAACCGATCGGGGACGTCGACAGGGGAGATCCGGGAAGCTTTCGACGACTCTGTCCGCAACGAACGGGCGGGGTGAAAGACCCAGGCTCGCATCAGCACGAAGCGTACGATTGTCGCTACCGTACTGCTGAACAACACAGTGATGATCTCGATGGCGACGCCGGACGACGACCAGAACCGGTGCAGCAACCCGAGCCCGCCGGACGACACCACCAGTCCGACACCGAACACGACGCCCGACTCGGCGAACTGGCGTACCGCCCCAGCGCCTCCGACCTGCCCGAAGGTCAGCCGCCGGTTCGCCCAGGTGTTGGCAACGGCGGTCATGAACAACGCGACGAAGTTGGCCGCCAGCGGCGACGTTTCGACCTCCCGAAGCATCGCGTAGAGCAGGACGTATGCCAGGGTCGAACACAGCCCGATCGCCGCGAACGTCCGAAGCTGACGGCCCATTCCGCCGGGCAGCCGGGCCGCACGCACCTGTGGTGGCAGATCCACGCCGACCCGGCCCGCGATGATCCGACGGGCGACCCGGA
>NZ_CAUVXG010000054.1:14129-21436 GCF_963555885.1 Protofrankia sp. Cr2 | reverse complement strand
ACATCCACCCGGGAGTCCGGGTCGTCGGTCCAGTCGACCGCCACCTCATGAATCCGCAGGCCGTTACGTTCAGCGAGAAGCAGTAGTTCGGTGTCGAAGAACCAATGGTTATTCTCGATCGCGGGTAGAAGCGCGCGGGCCACGTCAGCCCGGACCGCCTTGAAGCCGCACTGGGCGTCCCGGAAGGACGTCCGGAAGGTGACCCTCAGCATCCAGTTGTAACAACGAGAGATGATCTCTCGTTTCGGTCCGCGAACGACCCTGGACCCGCGAACCAGCCGAGAACCGATCGCGACGTCCGAATGGCCCGAAAGCAACGGCGCGACCAACGGCAACAGTGCCTCAAGCCCGCTGGAGAGATCCACGTCCATATATGCAACGACATCGGCGTCCGACGCCGACCAGACGGCCCGCAACGCCCGGCCACGACCCTTGGCCTCCAGCCGTGTCACCCGTACCCGACTCAGGTCGGTGGCCAACCGCCGGGCGATCACAGGCGTGGCGTCGGTACTCGCGTTGTCGGCGATCGTGATCCGCCAGTCAAAGGGAAAACGGCGGGTCAGGAAGTCATGCAGTCGCCGGATGCTGTCAGCAAGGGCCGCCTGCTCGTTGTAGACCGGGACCACCACCTCGACGACAGGTTGCGGTCGCCATTGAGCTGGTAGCGTCACGGTGGTCGGCGCTGCGACGACCGCCGGGAGTGTCACGACGGGATTTACGAGTACTCCGGTCTGCCTACTCCCACCACCAGGCATCGGCATCGACACCACCGGGTTCGGTGCAGTCCGCGATGGTTCGCAGTCGCGACGGCCCCGCAGATGTTTCGGCAGCTTCACCTCTCCAAGGGTTGGGGAAGGCGTTGAGGACAGCCTGAAGTAGACCTGAGAAGCTACTGAGAGCACCGTTGCGGGCGTCCTCCCAGACCGCGTGACAGCCACCCGGGGACGGTGGCCCAGTCACCCTCCGGTCGTCACAGCCTGTAATCGGGCACTCGGGCAGTCGGATGTTCGGACAGAGAGCGGGTTGACGTGCTTCACGCACTTCCCCATGGGTGCCACCATGGTGGAACCCGCGGTCGCCGTTGTCGTCGCTACCGCATTCACCGCCGAGGTGTCGCATGCGCGGCACGGTAGGAATCCTCGGCGTGCACGCCGGGGAGGACGTCAACATCACCACAATGACCGCTGTGGGACCTACGCTCCCGGACGCCGTGCCTCAGCCGACTGTTGGTCGCATTTCAGTCTTCACTCAGCTTGTGAGGGGAAGGTTTCTACCATGAGCACGCGGCCCCCCTTCACCTCCCCGGACGGACGTCCTTCGGACTCGCGGGCACCCGATGCCGGCGGCGACGACCTCCGGTCCGGGCCGGATGCCCCGGTCTGGACGGCGCCGGATGCCGAGCCATACCCGTCCACCCACCAGCCCGCTGCCCGGCCGGCAGCGGGCAGCGGGCCGGGCAGCGCCGGATCCGAGCGACCCACGATGCAGACACCAGCGGGGATACAGACACCGGCGGGCGCGGCAGACCCCCGGACGCGCCCTGAGTGGGGCTCAGCCGACGCGTCCGGCCGGGCCTGGTGGGGAACGCCCTGGAGCGCGCCCGGTACGAGCGTCTCCGACGACGCGACGGCCGTGGCACCCTCGGGCGGCACCAGCTCCGGATACCTGAGCGGCCCCGTCGACAGGACGACGTCGCGCTCCGGGCCAACACCGCCATTCGGGCCGACACCGCCATACGGGTCGACACCATCCGGGCCGATACCGCCATTCGGACCGACACCGCCATACGGGCCGACACCACCGCCGTCCGGCCCGTACTACGGCCCTCCTCAGACCGTCGGGCAACCGGCCCCGCCGCCGCGCCGCAGGCGGCTCGCCGCCGCCGCGGTCGCGCTCGCGCTGGTCTCCGCCGGGGTGGGCGGCGGTGTCGGCGCTCTGGTCGCCGGCGGCAACGACGCGTCGACCGTGGTGTCCTCCAGCGGCCTGCTGCGCAGCACCAGCACTGCGGGAACGTCACCCGCCGCATCCGGCACGGTGTCAGCCGCCGCGCAGACGATCCTGCCGAGCGTGGTCACGATTGCCGCTACATCGAGAAACCAGGCGAGCACCGGCTCCGGAGTGATCATTCGTCAGGACGGCTACATCCTGACCAACAACCACGTGGTAACCGACGCCGCACAGGGTGGTTCCCTGACGGTGACCACGCAGGACGGCAAGGACTTCAACGCAAAGATCGTCGGAACCGACCCGACATCCGACCTCGCGGTGGTCAAAATTGACGCGACCGGATTGAAGCCGACCACCTTCGGCGACTCCGACGCGCTTTCAGTCGGCGAACTGGTGGTCGCGGTCGGCAGCCCGCTCGGACTCAGCGGCACCGTCACATCAGGCATCGTGAGTGCCATGCATCGGCCGGTGCGCACCGGCGACACCAACGTCCAGGACAGCAACGCCGTCCTGGATGCCATCCAGACCGACGCTCCGATCAACCCCGGCAACTCCGGCGGCCCGCTCGTCAACAGCAAGGGCGAACTGATCGGCATCAACTCGGCCATCGCAACCGTGGGCTCGAGCAGTGGCGGGTTCGGCAGTCAACAGGAACAGCAGTCCGGCAACATCGGTGTCGGGTTCGCGATCCCATCCAACTATGCCCAGTCCGTCGCCGGAGAGCTGATCAACAAAGGGACCGCGGTACACCCGTATCTCGGTGTGAACGCCTCAACCGCCGGAGCAAGCCAGACCGACCCGAACGGTGACGGGACCGGTGCCACCATCCAGAATCTGGTCAACAACGGACCCGCCCAGCATGCCGGACTCCAGGACGGCGACATCATCACCAAGCTGGGAGACCGCCGGATCACGAGCGTTGACGGACTCATCGCGGCAGTCCGGTCCCAGCCCATCGGCAGCAAGGTGACCGTCACCTACACCCGCGGCGGTCAGACACATACCGCGGAGGTCATCCTGGCTCAGCAACCACCGTCCTGATGGCCCACGACAACCACGACAACCACATGATCAAATGATCTACGGCCTGGTGGGTCCAGCAGGTGACAACAAAGTTTTCCCGACGTTCCCCTCATGGCATGGCCGGGACGCTCTAACGTAGCGGGCGATGCCGGTGTCGATCCGTCCGCGCCAGGACACCGGCATGACTCATCCCGCCAATGGGGGCTACGGGAGAATGCACTGATGACTGGCGGTATCCGCCGTACTGACCCGGAGGGGGCCGCCGCGACCGGTTCACGCCCCAGACACGCTGTGTCGGCCGCTGCCGACCGTGGCTCGGGCAAGCGGCCTGACGGACCGCGGCCGCGAACCCCCGAGTCCGACATCGACCTCGTCATGCGGATCCGGCGAGGTGAGCGGGACGCTTTCGACACCGTCTACCAGCACTATGCAGACGACGTCTTCTCGATGTGCCTGCTCATCCTGGGCGATGCCAAGGTCGCTCAGGCAGCTGCGGGCACGGCGTTCGCCCTGGTCGCCCGAACCCGGCTGACCACACTCGGCGATGCCACCCGGCTGCGCTCATGGTTACTGGAGCTGGCCCGCGGCAGCGCCTTGGCGTGGTCCGGCTCGCCCCAGGCCCGCAGTGGCCCGGTACGGCACGCGGTGGCGCCCGAGGAGATGCTCGCGAAGGTTCGGATCACCCCGGCGCCCGCACAGCTGTGGGAAGGACTTGTCCGCACCTTCGACCGCGCCGCAACGGCGGCCGAAGGCACCGCCTCGCCGTCCCGAGTTCAGGGATCGGTGCCAACTCAGGCATCGGTGCCAACTCAGGCATCGGTGCCGGACGCTCCCGCGGGTGCCGCGAGCGGTACACCGGGTGACCTCGACGACGCGCCAACAGCCGTTGTGCTCCCCGCCACGCGTCCCGGTGGCAGCTCCCCCGACCTGAACGACCGGCGTGTCCGGCCCACGGTAACGGTCGCCGCGTCGCTGCTCCTCGCCGTCGTCGGTATCACCGCCGCGATCAACTGGCCCACCGCGGCCGAGGTCGGCGCCTCCTACCCTGACGTCGCGTTCGGTCCGTCGACGCCGGGACCAAGACCCCCCGCCACCGACCGGAACCAGACTGCCGTGATCATACCGACGGTCGCCGGGGAGTTCGCCAGGCAGCTGTCCGGCCAGCGGACCGAACCGGCGGTACCTGGGGTCGGCGGCGCGAAGGAGATGGTTCAAGTGGCCCAGCGGTCCACCGCAGAGGCGACCAGACCGCAGGCCGTACCCGAGCAGGGTCCACCGAATATGATCAACTCGCTGCCACGAGCAACCACGACACCGGCGGCCGTGGCACCCACCACACCGGCGGAGCGCTCCGCGGCGAACGCACCACCTACCGACGCCGAACCGCAGTCAGCGCCACCGCCGACGTCGACGACGTCGGCGATGCCCTCGGCCACTCCCGACACGGGCGCGTCTGCGACGAGCGTGCCAGCGTCCGGGGCCACCGCCGCCGGCGTGGGGCAGCGCCCGCAACCAGACTCCGTCGTCGGCATTCAGCCGGTCTGACCAGGGTCTGTCGGCTACCGCACCTGGTAGAACAGGGTGGTCACATACTGATCGAAATCGTTCACGCGCAGCGTCAGCCGCAGCTGCCACGCCCCGGGCAGGGGCACCTGCATCCCCTGGGCGATCGCGTGGCCCGGTGCCACCTGGGTGAGCGGCACCGGAAGCGGCCCGACTCCGGCGTCAGGCAGTGACAGCTGCGCCGACGCGTCCGCGAGCGGCGCTACCTTCCCTGCAGGGTCGAAGGTGTAGATGTGCAGGGTCTGCGGTCCGTGCCTGGTCGGGCTGATGTCGACCTGGACGGTGAGCGGCCCGGCGAACACCGTGTCGGCGAACGGCGGCACATATGACGTCCGCGCCGGAATGGAGTTGACCAGCACCGCCGTCACCGCGAGCACCACCGCGGCCAATCCGGCTTCGAACAGCACCCCACGACGCAGCCCGGCGACCGCACGCTCGGTGACCGCACGCTCGGTGGCTTGGAACCGCCCCTGGGCATCGGTCGATGACGACCCCGGCGGACGTGCGCCCGCGCCGGCTGTGGTGTCCGAGCGGCTCGCCGCCAGGGCCGCGACGACCGGCCGGTAGTGGCGCACGACCCATCTGTGCGCCAGCCAGCCGACTCCGAACATCAGCGCCACGAACCACAGCTTCAGCAGCAGGAGACGGCCGTAGGCGGTGGTCGTCAGCGCTGCCAACCCACCGACCTCCCGCCAGGTCTGGTAGACCCCCGTGAGGATGATGATGCCAACCGCCGCCATCGCCGTGCGTGACCAGCGCGGCAGTACCCTGGCGAGTTCGGCGGCGCGGGCAGCGGGCACCCGGGCGTCGGGCACGCCGGTGTCGGGCACGCCGGTGTCGGGCACGCCGGCGTCCGGTCGACGATTCCGATCACCGGCTGGACCGCGCCGCGACGTTGTGCGCAGGAAGACCACCAGCACCGCGAGGCCGCCCGTCCAGGCGGCGACTCCCAACACGTGCAGGGTCATGATCGTGGTCGCCAGCCACGCGTGGTCACCGACACCCGCATGCCCGGACGCCGCCTGGGTCACGGCGACGACGAGCGCGAGGCCACCCAGCTCCGCGACGGCCCGGCGGCCACTGACCACGATCGCGCGCAAGAGCGGTACCGCGAGCAGCAGCGCGAGGATGCGCAGCAGCACCAGATGTCCGAATCTGGTGTGCAACGTCGTTGACAAGGGAGCCCATTGCGCGAGCGCGGACATCCCCTGACCCGCACCGTAGGGACCCTGTACCAGCAACAGGCCGACAGCGCCGGCGAGCGTCACGCCCCATCCCGTCCACAGCAGCCGGTTCGGGCCGGGCCGGTGCAGCCCGGCCGGCCAGAGCGTCAACAGGAAGAAGCCCGCGCCGAGCAGGACGGACAGACCTGCGAACGCCACGAAACGCACCACCCCGGCCAGCACGCTGACGCCGGCCGAACCGCTGCTGGTGGACACGGCCGAGGCAGCGGCGGCATCCGGGGCCACCCCTACACCGAAGAGGAATCCACCGGAGACCGGATGGCTGTCCGCGGAGATGACATGCCAACTGACGACATACGTGCCACGCTCGAGTCCGGCAGGTAGACCGACCACGACCTGGCTGCCAGCCTGTCCATGCCGGACGTCGCCGGAATCCACTCGTTTGCCGGCCGCGGAGATGACCGTTATCGAACGCGGGTCCGTCGTCACCGACTCACTGAAGCTGAGCGTGACCGCCGACGGAGGGGTCGCCAGGGTGGAACCACCGACCGGGTCGCTGCGGTCGAGCACGGCGTGCGCCGACGCCGGACCGGCCGTCGCGACCAGTACCGCGACCAGCGCGACAAGCAGAACCCCGACACGGCGGATGATGCGAACCTCTACCACCGCCCCAGTGTCCCTCGTGCGGTCCACGGATCCCGCCCGCTACCCCTTCGCTCCCTTCCCGCTCCCTTCCCGCTTCGCCGGAGCGGCACCGTAGGCTTCGCGTTGATGAACGTGACCACTGAGGTCCGGTTATGGCACGGGCCGTCCCGCGCGTTACTCGTTCTCGGCGCGCTGGTCTGCTGGCTGATCGTCGGGGCCTCGCCCGCATCGGCGCACTCTGTCAGCGGCGGCGGATCCACCAACCTGCGCACGACGCTGACGGGGATGAACCCCGCCGTGAACGGCGTCACCCTGGCTCCCGTGGAAAACGGCAGCCGGGTCAGGTTGACCATCAGCGGCGACCACACGGTGATCGTCAGGGGATATTCCGGCGAACCGTACCTACGGGTGGACCCGACCGGAGTCTGGCGCAACGCGCTGTCATCCGCCACCTACCTCAATGCCAGCCGGTACGGGTCGTCGGGCCTGCTGGCCGGCAGTGACGACACCGCGCCACCCCGCTGGGAGAAAATCAGCGACCGCGGTACCACCGTCTGGCACGACCACCGAACCCACTGGATGGGGACGCAGGACCCGCCGGTCGTTCTGGCGGCGCCCGACCGTTTCCACGAGATCTACACCTGGATGATCCCACTGACCGTGGACGGCCGGGCGGCCAGCGCAACCGGCACCCTTGCCTGGATTCCGGGGCCCTCCCCAGCCCCGTGGGTCGTTCTCGCGATCGCGCTGGCCGCCGGGGTAGTGGCGCTCGGGTTGCTGCGACACGCGGGTAGGGCACTGGCCGTGGCGGTGACGACCATCGTCGCGGCGGACGTCACCCACTCGGTACTGATCGCGTTCTCGCGGGCCGACGGCCGGCTGTCGGGCTTCCTGCTCGGCAACACCGTGGAGATGGTCGCCTGGACCCTCGGGCTGGTCGCGGCC
>NZ_CAUVXG010000054.1:0-13463 GCF_963555885.1 Protofrankia sp. Cr2 | reverse complement strand
GCCGCGACGGCCGGCTTCGTCATCGCCATGGTCGGCGGCTTCGCTGACATCGGCCTGCTGTACCGGTCAGGTGCCCCGGTCGCGGGGCCCCTGGTCCTCGCCCGGACCCTCACCACGGTCACCATCGGCATCGGCGTCGGCCTACTCGGTGCGGTGACCGTGGTGACCCGACGCCATGGCTGGCGGGAACGGACCACGTCGGGCGAGGGCGGGCCGCAACCAGGGCCGGACGTCGGGACGGAGCCGTCGACGATGCGGCCTCACCCCGATATGGCAGGCTGACCGCCGTGACCGTACGCGCGGCGGCCGTTGCCGGCGTCGCTGGAAAGCCCGCCGTCGCCGTGACGACCGTGGGACGCCTCGCGCGCGCGTCCACCTGTGCCGGGTCGTCGGTCTGCCTCGCCGTCGCGGCCCACACCGCGGCCGGCGGCCACCGCCCATCCTCGACGCTGGTTGTCTGCGCATTCGGCTTGTTGACCCGCATCGCATACGGACTCGCCGGACGGGAACGGCGGTTCATCGCCGTGCTGGCCGGCGTCGGGCTCACCCAGCTTGCGCTGCACGTCACGTTCGCGCTCACCTCGCACCGCTCCGGGATGGCGGGTGACGCGGTCCTCGCCGACAGCGCAGCAATGACCGTTGCCCATATCAGTACCGCCGCCCTCGTCGCCGCCATGCTCGCCATGGCTGAACGGGGGCTGTGGAACGCGGCAAGCCTGCGCGCCGCGGTCGCCGGCGCTCGTGCGCGCACACGGGCCGCCGCCGTACTACTACGCGCCGTCCGCTGGTTCGCAGCCACGCTCGTCATCCCGGTGTCCGGCCCGATGCTTGACTCCAGGCCCTCTGCGCGACGGCACGGTAGCGACCGATCCGCGGGCTTCATGCCGCCGGTAGCCGTGGCCGGACGCCTGTTCGTCCGCACCGGCAGACGACGTGGACCGCCGCCGATCCGCTCGGTCAGAGCCGCCTGAACCGTCTGGACTGTCTGAACCCGCCTGAACCGCCTGGGCTGGCGCGTGACATGAGGTCTCCGGAAACAGATTCCGCGGACACAGATCTGGATGACCGAGGTTCGGGCCGGCTGCGGCCACAGTCACCGTCACCGTCACCGTGGCCGCCACGGTAACCATCGGCAACCCGCCGAATACTCCTGTCACCGATTTCGCGTGCCCAGAGCACGCTTTTCGTGAGCAATCCCCTTCGAGAGGATCAGCATGTCTCGCACGACCCGTGGCGCCGCCGTACTCGGCGCCGCCCTCACCGGCGTGATCGCCTTCGCGCTGCCGGCATCCGCACACGTCAGCGTCGCACCGCCGACGGCCGTCGCCGGTGCGTACACGACGCTGACGTTCCAGGTTCCAACCGAACGGGACGACGCCTCCACGACCAAGGTCGACGTCCAGTTCCCCAGCGATGCCCCGATCGCGTCGGTATTGATCAAAAACATCCCCGGCTGGACTTACGAGGTCAAGAAGGCCAAACTCGCTAAGCCGATCACTACGGATGACGGCACCATCTCCGAAGGTATCAGTGAGATCATCTGGACCGCATCGTCCGGCGACACGGCCATCAAGTCGGGCGAGTTCGCACAGTTCGTCATCTCGGCCGGGCCGTTGCCGGACAAGCCCGGCGCGCTTGCGTTCAAGGCCCTGCAGACTTACAGCGACGGCCAGATCGTGCGGTGGATCGACATCGCACAGCCCGGACAGGCCGAGCCCGAGCACCCCGCGCCCACGCTGACTCTCACCGCCGCGAGTACCGACAGCGCGGACGCGCACGGTGGCTCAGCAATGCCCACGGCGACTGCTACCGAGACGAGCGGCACGGGGACGGGCAGCGGAACGGCGATGCAAACCGCTTCCCGGAGCACCGACAGTTCGGACGGAACAGCCCGCGCTCTGGGTATCGCAGGCCTGATCGTCGGGATCGCCGGGCTCGGATTCGGCGCTTTCGCCCTGCTGGCCGGTCGCCGCCGAGGCACCACGTCCTAGCATCACGTCCTAGCATCACGTCCTAGCATCACGTCCCAGGATGCCTCCGGGCGTGCGATCATGGTTCTTCGCACCCGCCCGGGGGCTCCGGTGGATCCAGGCGTTCCATGATCTGGATGTGTCAGGATTTCACGGGACAAATATGATCAACTCCGATACATCCGGATTCCCCCTTGTTGCGATGCTCTATCGCGGACCACACTCGGACGGTGGCGGGGGCTCACAGCGGCAACAGACGCGGACTCGGTTCAGCCGATGGCCGGCGGGCGATCGCGCCGACGCAGGACGAGCGAACGGGCCCGGTGACCGGCCCGCTCCACCTCGACGGTGGTCATCGGCCGGCCGAGCGCGCCACAACGGAAGCCGGCCACGGTGGCGGCCATGGTGGCGGCCATGGTCATGGTCATGGTGGCGGACGCCCCGCGGCCGCCAGCCGACGTAGCCGGATCGTCCTCGCTTTCCTGCTCGTACCGTTGTTCGCCGCAACAGCCGTCGGTGTGTTCGCGCTGTGGCCTGGTACCGGCCACCGGCCCGTTCCGGACGTTTTCCGTGCTCCCGACGGCACGCCTGTCACGCTGGTGAACGCGACGATCGAACGGGCGGAGCGCGGTCCGTGCGGCGGCGGAACCGTCAGCGAGGCGGCGTCAACACCGGCACCGGCACCAACAGCGACATCGGCGCCGACCGGACAGCAGACGACGGCGTCGGCGACCGCATGTCTGGAGCTGACGGTCCTGATCACCAGCGGCCCGGACGCCGGCCGGACCCGACCGCTGGAACAGTCCGTCGACCCGGCCGGTCCTACCTTCAGCGCCGGGGACAAGGTCCGGCTCGGCCGGAGCACATCGCCGGGCGGCGGCGTCGACTACTATCTCAGCGACTTCCAGCGCGGCCGACCGCTGGGCGTCCTCGCGCTGGTCTTCGCCCTGGTGGTCGTGGCGGTCGCCCGCTGGCGCGGGCTCGCCGCGCTGGTCGGCATGGCCCTGACCTACCTGACGCTCGTGTTCTTCCTGCTGCCGGCGCTGCTCGAGGGACGATCACCGGTGGCGGTGTCGCTGGTCAGCTCGGCGGCGGTGCTGTTCATTCTGCTGTACCTCGCACACGGCCCGTCCGCGCGCACCTCCTGCGCGCTGCTCGGCACGCTGGCGGGCCTCGGCCTCACCGGCGTGCTCGGTTACCTGGCGATCCGGCTGACAATGCTCACCGGGCTCGGCTCGGACGAGTCGGCCACCTTAAAGGCGTTCGACGGCCGATTGAGCCTGACCGGACTGATCCTCGCCGGCCTGGTGATCGGCTCCCTAGGCCTGCTCAACGACGTGACGGTCACCCAGGCGTCGGCGGTGTGGGAACTTGCGGACGCCTCGCCACACGCGGCGCCGCCGGAGCTCTACCGGTCAGCCATGCGGATCGGACGGGACCACATCGCATCCTCGATCTATACGATCATGATGGCGTACGCGGGCGCGGCGCTGCCCTCGCTGCTGCTGTTCACCCTCGCGGACCGCTCCGCCCTTGACGTCGTCACCGGCGACCTGGTCGCCGCGGAAGTCGTGCGGACAGCGGTCGGTGCCATCGGCCTGGTCCTGTCGGTACCGATCACCACGGGCATCGCCGCGCTGGTCGCCACCCGTCGCGCGCGCATCTGAGCACCCGTTCCGAGAGCCCGGCTGGACAGTATGGCGCGTCGCAGCGCCGGTTACTGCGGAAGAGGGCTAAATACCCCTATGGTGTGTTGGGGGGTGGTCGGGGTCTGCGGACGTGGCCCTCTAGCGACCCGGGGACCTCGGTCTCCGGCGGCGCGAAAGAACAATGATCGCGCCGCCTTCGACCCTCTAGCGACCCGGGGACCTCGGTCTCCGGCGGCGCGAAAGAACAATGATCGCGCCGCCTTCGACCCTCTAGGCGGTCAGACGACCAGCCCGGGAGCACCGTTGAGGATCAACCGGTCGCGCTCCGGGGTTCGCGTCCCGTGAGCCCCGTCCTCGCTTCAGGCCGAGCCGGAAACTTCATCCGTGCGCTATTGATCATATCAATGATCGCTCTGTTGTTCCGTGAGATGTTTCTGCTGTGGTTCTTCCACACCGCCGCATGGACGAGCCGCCCGAAGGAGATCCACTGGTGTGGGTCATGGTATGAGCTGAGCAACGAACCGGACCGCACCCAGGCAGACGCTCGTAAACTCGCCGGCGGCGTACTCACCCAGGTTGGCCGCCTGCCGGTCTGGCGGCCGATCGTTGCCTACCGACCCTCGCGCGACTGCCCGGAGCACATCTTCGGCAAGGTTGACGAAGACCGTTACACGACTTATCTGATCAGCGCGGGCTGACACCTAGGGCGTGTCTGATGGATGTTGGTCGTTGCGGGCGAAGCGATCGAAGATCCATCAGACACGCCCTAGCCATGGAGCAACCCTGGCGGCCGTGTCACCGAACGCCGTTTCGGCACCGGCGGACCCGGCCGCGTCCACTGCCCGGTTCTGCTGGAGCACGTGCACGCGCGCGTGGATGGAGTTGCGTTGCTGCAGCGCGGCACGCACGGCCCGATGGAGGCCATCCTCCAGGTAGAGCCGGTCATCCCACTCCACGACATGCGGGAACAGGTCCCCGTAGAAGGTCGAGTCCTCGTCCAGAAGGACGTCAAGCGCGAGCACCCGCTTGGTTGTGATGAGTTGGTCCAGCCGGACCTGGCGCGGTGGGATCGCGGCCCATTCCCGCTGGCTCAGGCCATGGTCAGGATACGGGCGCCCATCACCCACAAATCTAAAGATCAACTAACACCTCCTCGACGAAGGCGTACCTTCGCGGAACACCTGACAGCCTAGAATCCTCCGTCGACCCAGCGGATCGCGACCACCCTCCACGTCAGTTGTCTATGCATCGATTTTGATCAACGGTGACACGCAGAATCAACACTTTTCGCAACAAACACAATCCAACAATACCTGTCATGTGGACTAAGCGCGATCGGCAATAGGGAACGCGGCGTCGCGGGGCCGGGGCACGCACCTCGCATCGTTGTCGTCGGTCGACACCCACAACCAGGGTGTCTCCGCTTGGCTCGTGGCTCGTGCCCCCGGCGGTACGGACGACTGCTTGTGTCCGCCGACCGGTTGACCGCCGACCGACTGTCCACAGGGCGGCTGTCCACAGATCCGCCGGGCCAGGAGATCCGGACCTGCCCCTGTCCGCATAATCGGGATCGCGCACCGTTGTCGTACCCATGCGGGAGGTCCGGATGCTCCACAGGATGAGAACCCGCCTGCCCCTGGTCGCCACTCTGCTCACCGCCACACTCGGCGTGATCGTGCTGGTGGCCACCGGATGTTCCGGCGACTCGCAGAAAGCCGCACCCACCGGCGGCACAGGGGCTACCGCGGGGGCCGCGCCGGTGGCCACCGGCGCAGCTTCGCTCGCCGGCAACCAGGGCACTGTGGACGGCGCCGTCGCCACCAGGACGACCAGTTTCCGCGCTCCGGGCGGCGGCGCGGGAACCATCGACGTCGGCTTCGTCGGTCTGAAGGTGGACGGACGCCTGGCAACACTCACCGTTGTGTGGACACCGAGGTACGCCAGTTCCCCGCAGAACAAGGAGATCTCGGTGTTCGAGATGTTCGCGGCGCACAGTCCGGCGATGACCCTCGTCGACAGCGTCAACCTGAAGCGCTATTTCGTCGTCCAGGACAGCCACAATGTCGAGCTCGGCGCCAGCGGCCCGAAAACGAAGACTGTCAACAACACCCCGGTCAGCGCCTCGTACACCTTCGCGGCACCACCGGTTGACGTGCGGACCGTCGACGTCTACGCCGACGATCGGCTGCTGTTCGACGACGCTCCGGTCAGCCGGTGACGCCCCCCACCGGTCCGACGTGCGACGGTGGCACACCGAATCGTCGGGATCTGACCGCTACGGTCGCCGCACGGGTCATCACACGGGTCATCACACGGGTCATCACACGGGTCACAGCGGTGGTTGCCGTGACCGTCGCCGCCACGGTTGCCGCGCTGGCCACCGGAACCACTTTCTGGGTCGGCGCACCGAGCGCCCGGGCCGCGTCGGCACCTCCCACACCCGTGGAAACAGTGAGCGATCAGGCCATCGCCGAATCGATCCAGCAGATCGACCTGGCGGATGCGGTCCGTCCGATCGATGTGGACAAGGCTGTCCTCGCGCTGCGTACCGAGCGGCATGACGGCTCTGCTGTGGCCGTGACCATCAGCTCGGACGTGCTGTTCACATTCGACTCCGCCGAGCTGACCGATGCGGCCCGCAGCCAGCTCGCCGACATCGCCCCGCAGATCGGTAACGCCAAGGGGACGGTCGCCGTCAACGGCTACACCGACAGCACCGGCACGCCCGCGTACAACGTCATCCTGTCCCAGCGACGGGCAAACGCGGTCGCGGACCTGCTACGCCCGAAAGCCCCCGGCAATGTGCTGGTCACGGCGACCGGCCAGGGCTCGGCCAACCCCGTGGCCCCGAACACCAACCCGGACGGCTCGGACAACAGCCCCGGCCGCGCACAGAACCGCCGCGTGACCATCACTTACCGCACATCATAATCGATCATGCAGTCAGCCACCGCCAGCAATGATCTTTCGAGCTTTGTGAGATCAACAAGGCCGTTCTCGGCACACAAACCTCGAAAGATCACTAATCTTCGGCTGGTCGCGGCACCGGCAGGTCGTATCAGCCTGAACAGGTGATGTCGCCAGCGCAGTCACAGTCCGCCATGCGTTGCACACGCAATGGCCGTACCGTCTCGAAGCATGACCGAGGCAATGCGGGGGCTGTCGGGCGGCACATACAGCGCACTGGACGCACTGGTGAAAACCGCCGGGGAACGACCAGCAGCCAGGTCCACCGAGCGACTGATCGAATCGGAGGTCCGGAGCCAGCCGACCGAAATACCCGATACATCCTTTATATCCTACATATCCGAAAGACCGAAAACTCCCGAGGCCGCAGGTCCAGCTGTGGCCTTCGACCGGGCCACGGTCGCCTATGACCGGACTCCGGTCCTGACCACCGTCCACGGAACCGTCAGGACCGGCCATGCCGTGGCCGTGATCGGCCCGAGCGGTGCCGGGAAATCAACCTTGATCAAAGCTGTACTCGGACTGGCACCGGTAACCGGCGGATCGGTCACCGTGCTCGGCCAACAACCGGCCCGTGCCCGCCATCGAATCGCATACGTGCCGCAAACCGAGACCCTTGACGCCAAAGTTCGGGTAACGGTCACCCAGATCGTCCTGATGGGACGGTACCGGTGGATCGGATGGGTGCGGCGACCCACCTTCACCGACCGAGCGGCGGTCGCCCGTGCACTGGCGACAGTCGGACTCGCCGATCATTCCCGCGATTGTTTCGGGACGCTGTCGAGCGCCCAGCGCCAACGGGTGATGCTCGCCCGTGCCATCGCACAGCAGCCACGCCTCCTGCTGCTTGACGAGCCGTTCACCGAGGTTGACATGCTCTGCCAGGCCGCTCTGTTGTCCACCCTCGCAACGATGCGGGCAGGCGGCACCACCGTCGTGATCTCGACCCGTGATCTCGCGCTCGCGCATCTGACCTGCGATGACGTGTTCCTGCTCAACGACCGTCGGGTGACTTTCGGCCCGACCGCGTCCACCCTGACCAACCACAGGCTCACGGCCGCATTCGGCGGCAGCGAAGTGGAACCACTGCATGACGCAACGATTGCAGCCCAGTGACAGCCACGATGACTTCGACAAGAAACCATTACGTTACGATAAGTAGTTGACACACCGACATCCGGCTGGATGGCCGGCGAGCTCGGCTCGGTTCGCGCCAGGATGACGGGCATCCGAGGGCGGGCACCCGATGACGGGCATCATTGACGGTACTGCGGGCGCAATTGACGGTACTGCGGGTGCAAGGAGGGATGTGTTGTGTCTATGGGTCGTCCGGTGTCTCCTGGCGGTCAATCGGGTGCGCTCGCAGAGCGGACCGTCCGGGTGACGACGGTTGCGGCCGTCACCCTGGTCGCGGCGGTGGCGGCCTTCGTCTCCTACCGCCACATGCGCGGCGTCGCGGTTGGACACGGCGAGGACTCCATGACGGCGGCGGTGCTGCCGTTCAGCGTGGATGGGCTGATCGTAGCTGCATCCATGACCATGCTGGCGGATCGCCGCGCGGGACGGCGCCGCTCCGGGCTGTCCTACGCGCTCCTCACGTTGGGTGCATGCGCGTCACTGGCCGCAAACGTCCTGCACGCAGAACCCACCCTGACAGCCCGGGTCATCGCGGCATGGCCACCGCTGGCGCTGCTGGGCTCCTACGAACTGCTCATGCGCCAGATTCATCCCACGGACCCCGCCGCTCGCCGCCAGGCCAGGGCCTTCACGGGCGTCCAGGCACCACACCGCGCCGACGCCGGCGGCAGCGGCATCCCCAACCCGCGCGCAGAACAGTCCACGGTCGAACGGTCACCGCTGTTCCTCGCCCCCGCCCCGGTGCCGACACCCGCTCCCACCGACGCCATCGATCTGGCGGACCTCGCAGACCTGGCGGACATCACCGATTCAGCCGATCTGGCCGATCTGATCGAACTGCCCGGTGGACACCGTGCGGGTATGCATGAGGTCGGGGCGGAGGATGCGGAGGATACGGCCGACCTGCCGGACACCGCCGCGCAGTCGTCCGGTCCGCAATCCCCAGGACTGGACGCCACCGGAAAGCGCGACGCCATCATCCACGCGCTGGAACAGACCGGCGGATCGGCATCGCATGCCTCGGCATTGCTCGCCGCCCGCGGCATCAGCGTCAGCAAGAGCTGGGTCTACCAGGTACGCAAGGAGACCCACTTCGCCGATGTCGACACCGGCCCACTGGCGGTGCCGTTGCGCCATCCTGTCCGTCTGGGCCGAGGACTGGGCCGCGGTCTCACCCCCGATCTGCCCCGCGGCAGCTGACCCCCGCAGTACCTGGCGTGACTCCCCTGGTCAGGGTGAGAAAATCCGGTAGACGGCGCGCCTACCCTTGGCAGATGGAGTTCACCCAGTCCGACAAGCTCGCCGACGTCTGCTATGACGTCCGGGGTCCCGTCCTCGACCAGGCGACGCGGTTGGAAGCCGAGGGCCAGCGCATCCTGAAACTGAACATCGGCAACCCCGCGCCGTTCGGGTTCGCCGCCCCACCTGCGATTCTCCAGGCCGTGATAGAGAGCCTCGCCGACGCGCAGGGTTACAGCGACTCCAAGGGTCTGGCATCCGCGCGAGCGGCCGTGGTCCGGTACGCGACCGGTAAGGGCATCGCCAGTATCGACACTGACGACGTCTACCTCGGTAACGGCGTCTCAGAATTGATCATGATGTCGTTGCAGGCGCTGCTCAACGACGGCGACGAGGTACTGCTCCCGGCACCGGACTACCCGCTGTGGACAGCGGTGGTCAGCCTCTGCGGCGGCCGGCCCGTCCACTACATGTGCGACGAATCCGCCGACTGGATGCCCGATGTCGACGACATCGCCGGCAAAATCACCGCCAGGACGCGGGCAATCGTGGTGATCAACCCGAACAACCCGACCGGCGCCGTCTACAGTCGCGAGATTCTCTCCAGCATCATCGAGATCGCCCGCCGACACAACCTTATGATCTTCTCTGACGAGATCTACGACCGCATCCTGTATGACGACGCCGAGCACTTCTCCACCGCGGCGCTCGCCCCGGATGTCATGTGTGTGACCTTCAACGGGCTGTCGAAGGCGTACCGCCTCGCGGGCTTCCGCTCCGGCTGGATGGTTCTGTCCGGTCCACGCATGCATGCCTCCAGTTATGTCGAAGGCCTCAACATCCTGGCCAACATGCGGCTGTGCGCCAACGTCCCGGGCCAGTACGCGATGCAGGCCGCGCTTGAGGATGGCGGTGGCGCCGGCGATCTCGTGCTGCCCGGTGGTCGGCTGCACGAGCAGCGCGATGTGGTGTGGAAACTGCTCAACGATATTCCCGGCATATCATGTGTAAAGCCGCGTGGAGCGCTGTACGCGTTCCCACGTATCGATTCCGCTGTGCACCGGATCGTCGATGACGAACGGCTCGTGCTGGACCTCCTTCTGGCCGAGAGGATTCTCATCGTGCAGGGCACCGGCTTCAACTGGCCCAGACCCGACCACGTCCGGATAGTGACCCTGCCCGGTGTGGACGATCTCACCGACGCGGTCGGCCGTATCGGCAGGTTCCTCGCGACCTACGAACAGACCCTGATCGTAGGATGATCTACGACCATAGCCCCTTTGTCGACCCCCGGACCTGCCGTGCGGTGGGAGAGTGGACGCTGTGTCCAGTGCCGAATCCAGCCGACCCGCGCCGACCCCGGCACCGTCCCGAGCTGTGGCCGGGTCGAGCCCGCCGCCCACACCCACACCCATACCCCCGACGCCAGGCGGCTCAGGCGGTAACAGGCGGTCCGCGCTCGGCCGGGGAACAACCGTCCGGGCCACCCGCCAAGGCGATGCAGTCTCCGCCGCGCTCGCCGAGATCGACGCCTTCACCAGCGCCCAGGACCTGCACGCGCACCTGCGCGACGCCGGCCAGCCCGTCGGTCTGACCACCGTCTACCGGCATCTGCAGGTCCTCGCAGACCGGGGCGAGGTCGACGTGCTGCGGCGCGACGACGGCGAGACCCTCTACCGCCGCTGTGCCACCGACAGCCATCACCATCATCTGGTGTGCCGTCACTGCGGACGGACCGTCGAGGTAGAAGGACCTGAAATCGAGGCGTGGACGGACCGCGTCGCGACGGCCGCTGGCTTCACCGATGTGGCCCACACCCTGGAGATCTATGGCACCTGCACCACCTGCGCGGCCAGCCCGGACTGACCGGAACCGACCGGACTGACCGGAACCGACCGGACTGACCGGAACCGACCGGACTGACCGGAACCGACCGGAACCGACCGGAACCGACCGGGACCGACCGGGACCGACCTACTCCGGGCCGTGCCTCGGCGACTCAGCCACGAGATCCGCGCAGGACCGGAGCTGATCCCAGGCGCTGCGGGCAGCCGAGGCCTGCGCACCCGCCAGTGGCACTGGCACGCCGTCGTCGATCCGGGCCGGCATCCACTCCGCCGCGGTGACCGCTCGTCCGGCGACTGTCAGCGTGAGCACACCAGAAATGGTGTTCGGACCGTTGCCGGACGCATAGAAGACGAAGTTGCCCAGGCCGTAGTCCACATACACACCGTCGGGCCCCCAGCCGCCGCCGAGCTGCACATGTGCGTGCGACCCGACGATCACGTCCGCGCCGGCCTCGACGAGTTGTGGCACCAACGCCCGCTGTGCCGGTGTCGGGCAGGATGCGCGTTCCATACCCCAGTGCAGGTAGACGATCACAGTGTCGCTGCCGGCACGGGCGGCTCGGACGGCCGCCAGCAGCCGTGGGACGTCCTTCGCGCTGGCCAGGCCCGGCTTGCCCGGACCGGCCGTCCAGTTCGAGACCAGCTCGTCGTCGATCACCTGGGTCGCGCCGATGACGGCGATCCGCTGGCCCTTCGTGATCGTATGCATGGGGGCGTACGCTTGGGCGTCGTCCAGGCCGATCCCGACGATCGGGAATCCGGCCGACCGGGCACCGGCGATGGTGTCACGCAGACCATCCACGCCGTAATCCATGCCATGGTTGTTCGCCAGGGTGGCGACATCGACGCCGGCGGCCCGCAGCGCGACGAACGCCGACGGTGGCGCGCGGAAGACAAAGGTCTTGTTGACCGGTGTACCACCCGCGGTCACCGCCGTCTCCAGGTTGACCATCGCCAGGTCAGCGCGACCCAGCGCCTGCGCAATCGGCCCGAGCGCGGTGCGGGGATCAGCCGCCAGGCGGGCTCCGGGTCTACCCTCGAAGTGCACGTCCCCACCGAAAGCGATCGTGATCGGGCTGCCCGTCGGACGCCGTTCGGACACGTTCAGCGAACCGGATGTCGGGGTAGGAGACGATGTGCCCGGTGGGGCGCTGGCTACCGGCCCCGCCGGGGACGCGATCAACACCGTGGCGCCGACAGCCGGTACCGTCGCCGCCGGTCCACCGCCCGCCGACGGTGGACCGGACGCGCCGCACGCCAGCAGCGTCCACACCGTCAGCATCCCCAGCAACAGCGGCCGCACCGGCGACCGCACCGGCGACCACATCAGCGGCATCGGTATGTCAGCACGTGCCACGGGTGGGAACCGCATGGGTCAGTTCAGGCTGCGTAGGGCCGGGGCGAGTTCACGCCACTGCCGACGGGGCAGCCCACGGCGGTCCGGGTCGAGGACCTGGACGCATACGTGGTCGGCGCCGGCATCGAGATGTTCGGCGATCCGGCCGAGCAGGACGTCGGGATCACCCCACGGCACGATCGTGTCGACAAGCCGGTCTGAGCCGGCGCCCGCGAGGTCGTCGTCGGTGAAGCCGAAGCGGCGCAGGTTGTTCGTGTAGTTCGGTAGCCGCAGATACGAACCGGTGTGCCGCCGGGCCAACTCCCGCGCGGTCTCGGGGTTCGTGTCGAGAACGAACGCCTGCTCCGGGACGAGCAGTTTGCCCGACCCCAGGATCTCCCGCGCGCTGGCCGTGTGCTCCGGCGGCACGAAGTAGGTGTGCGCGCCGTCCGCCCGGACCCGCGCCAGCTCCAGCATCTTCGGGCCGAGCGCGGCCAGGACCCGCGTCGACGATGTCGGTGGCACCGCCCGGTACTGCTCCGCAGCGGCCCGGTCCATCTCGTCGAGGTAGGCCCGCAGCTGCGACAACGGTTTGGTGTAGGGAACGCCGCGGATCTCCATCAGGGACGCGTGTGACACGCCGATGCCGAGCAGGAAACGGTCCCCGAACGCCTCGGCAAGGGTCATCTGGCCGGCCATCATCGTCTGGGGATGTCGGGCGAGAATCTGTGCGATCCCGGTGGCGACCGTGAGCCGGGATGTCGCCGCGAGCATCAAGGCCGCGGTCACCAGGACCTCCCTGCCCTTGACCTCACCGGTCCAGACCGCGGGATAGCCCAGCTCGTCCAGTTCGGCAACGGCCTCGCGGACAACCGACGCCGGGGAGAAGTCGAACTGGCCGCTCCAGATCCCGACCCGGCCGAGGTCGCAACGGACGGGCGGGCGCACGTCGCCGGCACTCATGGCGGCCTCGTCGTCACCGTCGGCGGCGTCGGTGGCTGTGGCGGTGTCCGCGACGGTCGCGGACGAGGGGGCAGCTGTCACGACACCACGCTATCCGGGTGCGTCAACCACGGCGGGTACCCGGAGCCCGTGTCCGGGTTGCTCGCCACCACGGGACGACTATCGTCAGCTCCGCGGCGAACGGTCCCGCTGACCCGCGGCGACCGGCTGCCCCAACCGGCGGCTGTGACCGACGATCTCGGGGGCGGCCACGTATGACCGGAGGACACGATGTCCGTGCCTGACACAAAGCCCGTGCCCGACCCGGAGTCCGTTCCTGGTTCAGACCGGCCGAACAACATTCTCCCGCCCGTCC
>NZ_CAUVXG010000053.1:0-32575 GCF_963555885.1 Protofrankia sp. Cr2 | reverse complement strand
CCTCCTTCTATGGTGCTGTACCCCCCAACATCCCCTCCCTTTTGTGGTGTCGCACGTGCGAAACCCCCTCCCCTGTGTGGTGCCAGCAGGTAGCCACGGCCCGTGCGAGACGACGAACTGCGCCGCATCCTCGCCGACGCGAACCCGTGGTGGGCGAGCGCGGCAGCCGGCACGGACCCGACGGCGTGGACCCACGACAGGTGATCTATGCGTCCCGCCAGCCACGCCAGGGCGGGCAGGACTCCCGGCGCATCCAGGCGATCGTCTTCGACTGGCGATAGGCCGGTAAGCATGGCTGACACGTGTGGAACGCCGACGTCCCGCTATCAGCGACCCTATGCCGTCGCGGGGAGCCTGGATCTGCTGCGCGGACCGTCGTCCGGTGTCGTCCGGCTGCCGGCGCACCTGGACTGGTCCGGCAGCGCCGAGTACGATCTTGATGCTCCCGGCAGGATTGTCGACCTTTACCGCGCCGTCCTCATCGAGGCGGCCAGCCCTCAGGATCTCTACACGTACCTGGACTCCGTGATGCTGCGGCGCCTGTGGGCGTTGCTGTGGCTGTCGGCGCAGCTCAGGAGGGCCTGGGAGCAGAAGTTCCCGGTTCTCGCCGAAATCAGCCGGGTCACCGCCGCCGCGTAGGCGCGGGCATGGAGCCGCGACACGAAACGATCGCGAAGATCGCTTTGGCTGCTGGGGGACGGTACGGGCTGGCGCTCGCGGGTGGCTACGCGCTCCAGGCCGCCGACGGCGTACGCGCCCGGATCCATACCGGGGAGGTTGTCCACGATCGCAGACAACAGCTATTGTCTACGAACGAAGACAATGCCAGCTGACTATGACCGTGGACAGGATCCCGCGATGGTCAACATCATGAACGCCCGCCAGTTCGGCGCGGCGGTGCGCGCGGCCCGCAAGCAGCGCGGCCTGTCACAGGAGGCCCTCGTCGCCCAGGCCGGTGTCTCTCGCGCCTGGCTGGCCCGGTTCGAGACCGGCCACCCCACGGCCAGCCTCGAACCGGTGTTCCGCGTGCTCGGCGCCCTCGGCCTCAGCCTGAACCTGGTGGAACACAAGACCAGCGACGCCGAGAGCGCGGTGCTCGCAGCCCTCGCCGCGCGGGACAAACGCTGATGCCCGTGCGGAAGCTGCTCCTCGTCATGTACGGCGGTGTGGTCGGCCGGGTCACCCAGAGCTCCGCCACAGCCGAGCCGGCGTTCACCTACGAACCCGCCTACCTCGCCACCGGTTCCACCCCCCTCGGCGTGCGCATGCCACTCGCCGACACGACCTACCGGGGCGCGAGCGTCCGCGCCTTCCTCGAAGGCGTACTGCCCGAGGACCCACGGACCCGACAACGCTGGGGGGCCCTGCTGGGCGTCGAGCCGGACGACACCCTGGCGATCCTGTCCCAGATGGGCTGGGACTGCCCCGGGGCGGTGCAGTTCTGCCTGGCCGACGCACTCGACGAGATGCAGTCGCGCGGCCGGCAGACCCAGCCCGTCAGCGATCAGGACATCGCCGCCCGCATCCGGGCGCTGCGCACCGGGGACTCCGCATCATGGACTCTGCCCGACGAACACTGGTCCCTACCCGGCCAGCAGTCGAAGTTCGCGCTCGCGAAACTCCCGACCGGATGGCACGAGGCCCACGGCTCCGCGGCGACGACCCATGTCATCAAGCCCGGGATCGGGCGCCTCCACCACCAGGCACTCGTCGAACACGCCACCATGCGCGCAGCACAGGCGCTTGGCCTCGACGTCGCCCACACGGAATTCACCTACTTCGGAGAAGGAGAGCCGGCGATTGTCATCGAGCGTTACGACCGCGTGGTTCTCGCTGACGGGACCGTCCTGCGTCTTCACCAGGAGGACTTCTGTTCAGCCAGCGGACGGCTCCCGGCGAAGAAGTACGAGGCTCACGGCGGCCCCGGGCTGAGGGACCTCGCCCGGATCATCGTGCAGAACACAGCCGACCGGGCCGCCGGCCTGGCGGCGCTCGGCGACTTCGCCGCGTTCAACTACGTCGCCGGAGCGCCCGACGGCCACGCGAAGAACCTGTCCCTCCTGCTACTCCCCGAAAAGATCAAGGTAGCGCCGCTCTACGACCTCGCCACCAGCCTTCCCTACAGCAGCAACGCGGCACTACGGGAAGTCGCCGTCGGCATCGGCGGCCGGCGGAAGTTCGGCCAGGTGCTCGGCAGACACTGGGACCGGGCGGCGGCCACTCTCGGCATCCAGACCGAGGAGTACCGCCAGACCGCCAGGGAGATGGCCGAAGCCTTCCCGGATGCGTTCTCCGACGCCCTGGACGAGGTGGGCACCGCCGAAGCCGATGACGTGCGGCGGCGCTCGCTCGACCCGATCGCACGACACACGGCGCAGGTAATCGAACGCCTCGACGACCCGATCGAGCAAACGGCTCCTCGAAGCCCTGTGCGACGCTATCGAGGCGCCCCATGACCTGGCCCAACGCAGGCGGGATCAACCGCCCAACCGGGTGATGGTCTGCTCGGCGGGCACAACATCGGCGCCCCAGGGGTTGACCAACTCCAGACCCAGGCCAGTGAAGTCGTTGGTGTTGCGGGTGGCCAACACGGCGTCGCGGGATCGACAGATGGCCGCGATCTGGGCGCCGAAGCCAGTGATCGGAGTCCCGGCTTGTTCACGCTCGACCACGACGTCGGCGTAGTGGCGGGCCGCCATGGCGTCGAAGGGCAGGACTTTGTCCCGGAACGCCGCAAAGACGTCGTCGGTGGCCGCCAGCAGCAGCTCGCGACGGCGACCGACCGGCAGCCGGACGATGCCGTAACGCACCTCAGCCAGACTCACCGAGGTCGTGTTCAAGGCATCACCGGGTCGGCTGGTTACCCACGTTACGACGCGGTCGGCTGGTGCTGCGCGCATGAGCTCGGAGATGACGTTGGTATCGAGAACGATCATTGTAAGGGTGGCGCCCGGTCACGTGAACAGGTCCGCTGCGCGCGGTGCTTGTGTCCGCACCGGCAGCTCGAGATCGACGCCACCAAGCGCGCCGAACCGGGCGAGCAGAGCCTGAGCAAGACCGGCAGCGTCGTCGGGCTCGCTGACCGCCTCGGTGAGGATCGCGCGGATCTCGGCCTCCATCGAACGGCCGTGGTGCGCCGCCCGTACGCGCAGCCGCTCCCGCACGCCGTCGTCGAGGTCTCGGATGCTGACAGCCGCCATCTGGACCACCTCCTGCTAGCAATGCTAGCGCGGACGGACGGCGACGACACTGCCGGCACAGCAGCATCGCGGCGTGCCTTACAAGCGAGTGGTCGCAGGTTCGATCCCTGCCGCGCCCGCGAGCCGGCTCGCGGTGCTCGCTTCCCTCCGGGTAGCTTCGTCCGTGCCGAGCCTGCGATGAAGTACTACGCATCGCTGACGGGGTCCCGACGCAAGCGGCTCGAAGCCGACCGCCGCCGCGACACCTTCGCCCAACAGATCGAAGCCCAAGGCAAGACACCGAAGCAGATCAGCACGACGAAGGTCATTCCAGCAGACGATGAGATCGCAGCCCATCTCGCTCTACAGCCCGGCCAGGCAGTCGGAGTGCGCCAACGTGTGATGTACGCCGATGCCGAACCCCTGCAACTCGGTGACAGCTACTACCCTCTCGACATCGTCGAGGGAAGTAAGATCATGAATCCGGCGGATGTTGTTGAGGGGACCGATCAGGTACTCGAAGACCTTGGCCACACCCCCACTCGATACGAGGATGAGATCACCTGGCGCATGCCCACCACGGAGGAGTCGACGCAGCTGCGCTTGGCGCCCGGAGTCCCCGTGGGGCGGCTGCTTCGAACGACTTTTGATCAACAGGAGCGGCCGACTGAGGTTTATGTCGTAATCCTGCCCGCCGACCGCCACGTCCTGCGCTACGACGTGTCTGCGGACTGACGGCCACCCTGGCACGCAGACCGCCCGCTGTCGAGGTCACGCCAGGCCCGGGATGACCTCGCTGGACCACGGTGTGGCCTGTCCGTGCGGTGCGCCCGAATACCCATTCGGTCCGTAGCGTAGTCATCACGCGCGGCCTCATACTGGTGGGGTCGCCCGGCCGCGGGAGACAGCGTGGGGCGTAAGGACAAGGACAAGAGTGGCAATGGCGCGGAGAAGACAGGGCAACCGACCTGGACGCCCTGCGGCGCCTGCGATGAGACCGGCACGGTCCGGCAGGAGAAAAGGAGGTCCGGGATGGTAAGTCATTCAGCAGCTGGCACAACGTCCCATGCGGAGTGTGCAACGGCGTTGGCCGGATCAAGCTTCGGTGATTGAGCCACCGGCCGTACCATTGCTGGTGCTCCGCTGCCCGGAGCACAGCGGCCCGCAACGCCGCGGCCCGCACGACCCACTCAAGGGTCCGCGGCCAGGAGTCCGCTGCGAGAACTGTCGGATCGTGTGGGCCGACGGCTACGGCCCGGATGCCGATCCGGACGAGCCGCCCGACCTTGGCCCGCTCGGTCCGATCCGCGGCCCGAGCTGATACGCAAGGGCCCGGCTCCCGTCCGGGATGCGGGCAGTCCAAGACCTCGGCGAGGTCCTCATCGACAGCAGGGAGGCCCTCCCGGCAGCCTCGGGATGACTCCAGGCATGCGGAACCTGCTCGGTCAGCTCAAGAGGGCGACATGCTGGGAGTGGTCGAAGTGAGGATCATCGTTGTACAGCGCATCCTGTACCGCGGCCCCCTCGACGACTTCGACGAGCAGACCGACCAGCTGATGGATGCGCTCATGGACCTCCACGACATCACCGACCCGGACATCGCTGTGAGCCTCACCGAGGGCATCATCGACGTCTCGATGATCGTCGAGGTGGACGCCTTCGACGAAGCGGCCAACAAGAGCCGCAGCGCGGTCCGGTCAGCGATCCATGCGATTGGCGGCTGGACGCCCGGCTGGGATGGCCAGGTCCGAGAAGCCAAGGTCCTCACCGACGCCTGCTGACCGCCGGCACATCATCCCAGCCGGAAGGCCTTCCCAGCAGCCTCGGTGTGAGCGATTTCGCCCCAAACCCTGGGACGTGCGTCATGTCACGGCAATGATGCGGCATGATGCAGGCATGGGGATCACCGTCTTGGACCGCGAGGTCTACTCGATGAGCGAGGCGGCTCGTATCCTCGGCGTGCGATCGGCGCGGCTCCGCGGATGGATCGATGGTTACTCCCGCGGTGGCGTGGACTATGAGCCGGTCATCCGCCCGGAGCGGACAGGCGAAGATGCTGTCACCTGGGGGGAGTTCGTCGAAGCTGGCTATCTCCGTGAGTACCGGATACGCCACAGGGTTTCCCTGCAGCATCTTCGCCCAGTCGTGCAGATTCTTCGGGAGCGTCTCGGTGCTCCTTACCCGCTCGCCCACGCCAAGCTATACGTCGCGAACAGAGAGCTCGTCCGTGAGATCCAGGATGAGACCGGTATTGACCGCGAGCTTGCAATGGTCGTTGTCCGAAACGGCCAGCTCATCCTCGCGCCAGGTGCGGCCGCATTCGTGGAAAAGGTCGAGTTTGCCCCTGAGGACAGGGAAGCCCTCCGGATCTATCCGGACGACAAGTCCAGCCCGGTTCTCATCGACCCCCTGCGCAACTTCGGCGCACCCGTCGTTCACGGCATACGCACCGAGAACCTCTATGACCTGTTCGCAGGAGGGGACTCGATCGCCGACATCGCCGACGGCTACGACATCTCAGTCGCCGATGTCGAAGCCGCGATCCGCTACGAGAGCCGGATCAATGGGCAGGAGACGGCAGCCTGAGCGACAGGGAGATCCCGGTCATTGGAGCCGTCGGCCTCCTCCTGATTACCCGTGACAGACGTATCCGCTATCGCCTGATGGAGAAGCGCCTGCTACGCGTCCACTCGGTCAAGGGCTTGTTCCTCACTCAGGCAGGGAACATGAACATGCGGGAAATCTTGACGATGGTCATGCGGCACTGGGACCAGATCGACGCGTTGGCCGCGGTCCCGGGTCCATGGGCGAAGTCCCTCACCCGTGTAGGTATCAGCGATCTCAAGTTGCCTGATTGAGGCAATAACAGCGAACGGCGAACAGCGGCTGGCGTGATCCGGAGCGGATCACGCCAGCATTGCGCTTGATCAGAAGGCTTCGGTGCGTTTCGCGCTGGTGACCTTGCAAACCAGCTTCGAGCGGGCAGGGATGTCGTCCGTACCCTGCGCCGCCTGCACGGTCTTCTGGCCCGGCGCCAGCGAGCTCACGAATGCGACACCCTCTCCGTACTGGGTGGATCCGTCCGCCGACTGGAACGAGACGGTCACGGAGTAAGAGCTCGCCTTGCTGGACTTATTGGTGATGGTGAGCGTGGCCTTCGGCCAGCCCAGAGTCGCATCCCTCGCGCAGCCGGTCACCTGTACATCCTCGGGATGTTCGAACAGCCGGTCGGCGGTCGCAGGTTCGGCCTGCGACGTCTGTTCGGTCTGGCTCGGCTGTGTGGCCGTGTCCGCCGGCGGGGCCTGGTTCGTCTGGGTTGCGGCGCTCGTCGGCGTGGCCTGCTCCGCCAGGCTCGACGTCGCGCTCGTCGACGTAGTGCTTTTGCTGCCGCCGTTGGCGACCGTAACGACGATGATCAGGGCGATGAATACGCCGAACCCGATCAGGATTTTCTTGCCCAGGCCGCTCTTCTTCTGCGGCGGCGCTGGCGGGGGCCGTAGCCCGAAGGTGGGCCGTACTGCTGACCGTCTGCCATGAGGTCCCCCCTGGATGGTGGCAGTGACCTGGGCATCCTGCCGTATTGCCACACACCGGACACGCAACACATAATCATGATGTGCCGTTATCCACGAGGCCGGCGTTCCACGTTCTCATCCACCCGTCGGCTCCGTAGTGCCACGATCCTCGGGCTCTGGTGAGCTCACGTCGGACATCTGTCCCTCCATCGTCAGCCTGCATGACGTCGCCGAAGGTCGCGGTCGCGGGGGACGGAACGCTGCCGTACTCGATGCCGGCGTCAGTGTGGCCGTCTGGCGCGCCGGCGAGGGTGGTTACCGAGATCATCCTATCGGAGCGTCGTTACGACCGTTTGAACCCGCCGTTGGCGCTGTCGGTCGGGTGGCACAGTGGTTGAGGTCGGCTGTCCGGGTCAGCTCCCAGCTCCCAGCTTGCGCCAAGCGGCACCCACACTGGGAGTTGGCGGTAGGCGGCACAGCGGTCGAGGTCAGCTGTCCGGGTCAGCTCCCAGCGTGCGCCAACCGATGTGCGATCCGCAGCAGCGGCACGAACTTCGCGTCCTCGTCGATCCGGTACAGGACCCGGTAAGGTCCGCGGCGAGCGCTGAACGAACCGGAAAGTTCCCGTTCGAGGGGCTTGCCGACCCGCTGCTGTGCCGCTGCGAGGTCACCGAAGACGAATTCGACGATCGCTGACACGATGCGCGGCGGGACACGCTGGAGATCTCGCCGTGCGGTGGCAGTAAAGATCACTTCGTAGCTCACTGCAGGCGACTCACCGATCGCGCTTGGGCACGCCGAACTCGCCGCGGATCTGTGTCTCGTCGAAGACCCGTCCGGCGATCGCGTCGGAGCCGGCCTCGGTCAGGGATTCGCAGATGCCCGGCTGTGACAGCCAGTACAAGGTCTCCTGGATCGACTCCCACTCATCGGCGCCGATCAACACGGCGGCGGGTGAGCCGTTCTTGGTGATCGTCACCTGCTCGCGAGTGATCGAGACGGCGTCGACCAGCTCGTTCAGCCTATCTTTGACCTTCGAGATCGGCAGCGTTTGCATGTCACCATGCTTAGAGCGACCGGCAATAGGGCCAGTATCTTGACGGCCAAGGGACGGTTCAGTGGGCGGGGTGCCGGCCCGCCAACACCAACCCGAACGCACCCGCACCCAGCTGGGCCACCCAGCATCACGGGCCTGCCCGCCATGCCTGGGCTGGGTTCCACGCCGCGGCAGGCTGCGATCCGCCCGGCGAGCCAACGCCGCGCACCCTATTGCCGGGCGTGGAGCAGATCTGTTCCGGTCAACGACCCGGCCGACTCTCAACGATGTGAATGTGATGCTTCTCCAGCAACATCAGATTCACATCGTTGAGAGCGCCCGGCAATAGGGACGTGGATCAAGGACCGGGGCTGGGGTACGTAGATCGCGAGGTGCGAGGAGGGAAGCACCGGAGGTGTTGGGTGTCGACCGACGGAGCCGGGGTACCCGTGCGGCGCGAAGTGGCGTGCGGGGAGCGATGATGCGAGGCACAGCCTGGCGCCGGCACGTACCCCGTCCACCGCTTCGCGCTGGCCGGGGACCTCTCGTTGGACGAACTTCCGGCGCCGGCCATTTCGTGGTCGATTCTCGACCGGGGCGTCAGCTGGCCACCGGGGTGGCCCGGGGCCCCGGTCAGGCGTCGTCGTCGGGGCCGGTCTGGCCTTTGCGGGCGCCGCGCATGGCCGGGAAGAGGACGACTTCCCGCAGGGTGGAGGCGTCGGTGAGCAGGGCGACGAACCGGTCGATACCCAGGCCGAGGCCGGACATCGGCGGCATGCCGTATTCCATCGCCTCGATGAAGTCCTCTTCCATCATCATCGTCTCGTCGTCGCCGGCCTCACGCAGCCGGGTCTGTTCCTCCAGCCGTTCCCGCTGCTCGGCCGGGTCGACCAGCTCCGAGTACGCCTTGACGATCTCCCAGCCGTTGACGACGACCTGGAACATGTCGAGCCTGGTCGGGTCGCTGTCGCTGCGCCGGGCGAGCGGGACGAGTTCCGCTGGGTGATGCACCAGGAAACAGGGCTGGACGAGGTCTGGCCGTACGGTCTTCTTGTAGAGCAGGTCGACCAGGCCGGCGTAGGAGGTGGCTCCGTCAACCTCCAGCCCGAGCCCGGCGACCCGTTCCCGCAGGGTCGGCAGGTCGCGCACGACGGTGAGGTCGATGCCGGTTCGCCGGGCGACCTCGGTCCGGTAGTCCAGCTCCGGCCAGTCGGCACCGAAGTCCAGTTTCACCCCGTCGTAGGTGACCGTGCGGGTACCGAAGACCTCGTCGAGCACGGCGAGGATGAGCGCCCGGACGAAGGCCATGTTGTCGCGGTAGTCCCAGTAGGCCGCGTACCACTCCAGCATCGTGAACTCCTGCAGGTGCGAGGAGTCCATGCCTTCGTTGCGGAAGTTGCGGCCCAGCTCGTAGACCCGGTCGAGGGAACCGACGACGACGCGCTTGAGGTAGGTTTCCGGCGAGATCCGCAGGTAGAAGTCCTCGCCGAGTGCATTGTGCCGGGTGACGAACGGCCGGGCCGCCGCACCGGACGCCGCCTCCTGCAGGACCGGGGTCTCGACTTCGAGAAAGTCGTTGTCGTCGAGGAACCGACGGATCCGCCGGATGATTTTCGCCCGGGTCTGGAACCGGCTCCGGGAGTCGGCGTTGACCAGCAGGTCAAGGTAGCGGCGACGGTACCGGGCCTCCACGTTGGAGATGCCCTGCCACTTGTCCGGCAACGCGCGGACCGTCCGGTTCAAGACGGTGAGTTCGGATACCGCTACGGTGCGCTCGCCGCGGCGGGTGGTGTAAAGGCTGCCGGCGACCCCGACGAAGTCGCCGATCTTCACGGCCCGGGACCACTCCTTGACGACTTCGGCACCCAGATCGTCCCGGGACAGCGAAATCTGCAGCCGGCCACTGCGGTCCTGCAGGTGCCCGAAGATAAGCCCACCCATTCGGCGCCACAGGACGACCCGGCCGGCGAGACGGACGGCCGTCCCGTCCGGGGTGGCCTCGACGTCGGCGGCGACGGTGTCGGTGCGGTAACCGGACCGGGGCCCCATCGCTCCGGACTCCTGCGTCGACATCAACACACCCTCTTACGGTGACGGTACCCGGGTGGCCGTACGGTGACAAAACCCCGGCGAGCGGGCCAACTGCAACAGACCGTCATCCCGGTGACGGTCACACCAGCCTACCGGCCCAGGCGCAGCCGGCCCCGACGGCCCGACGGCCCGGGCAATCGGCCAGTCGGGCGCTTCGGGTTGTCGTCAGTACTGACGGTTCGATCTCGTCCTCGCCAAACCGTCGTCACGCCGTCATCGCCACGCCTGTTCTTCACCCGTGGTCGAGGTTATGGTGACGCAGAGGTGAGGTTCCGGTTTATCGGTCGCCGTAACTGGAACGAGTCGCGGGAGACGACGCTCGTCCACTCGATCTCCTGACTCGTTGGAGGTAGACCGTGCCCGACAATGCGCTCTCCACCTGGCGTGACAACGTCCGTACCCGGCGGGGTGCCAGCGCTGCGGTTGGCAGCGGTGCTTCCGGTGCGGGAAGCGACGGGACGCGGGCAGTGCGCCCTCGCATCGTCGTGGTCGGCAGTGGCTTCGCGGGCCTGTCCGTGCTGCGCCAGCTGGAGCGGCGACTGCCCGCGGACGCCGCTGAGCTCGTCGTCGTGTCCCCGGTCGACCATCTTCTCTACACATCGCTGTTGCCCCAGGTGGCCACCGCCGAGGCGGAGCCGCGTCACCTGGCGGTGTCCATCAGGGCGATGCTGCGCCGGACGACGCTGACGCTCGGTCACACGGTCGGGGTCAATTTTCGGGACCATACGATCACTATCCGGCAGCCCAACGGCACCCGCGGGACGATGCGCTGGGACCGCCTTGTACTGACGCCCGGGGCGGTGACGCGCACGTTCGACATCCCGGGTCTGACCGATCATGCGCTCGGGCTGAAGAACCTGGCGGAAGCCGTCTACCTACGCGATCACGTGCTGCGCCAGTTCGAGTACGCCGACGCCTCCGACGATCCGGCGGTGCGCCGGGCCCTGTGCACCTTCGTGGTCGTCGGAGCCGGGTACACCGGGACCGAGCTCGCCGCCCAGATGATGCAGTTCACCAGGCGGGCGGTCGGCCAGTATCCACACCTGACCGCGCGCGACATCCGCTGGATTCTCCTCGATCTGGCACCGCGGGTGCTCCCCGAGCTGGGTGAGGCGCTCAGTAAGGGTGCGGCACGGGTCCTTGCCAAGCGGGGGGTCGAGGTGCGGCTGGGGACGTCCATCTCGGAAGTGACCGCCGACAGCGTCCGGTTCACCGACGGCGAGAGCGTTGCGGCCCACACCCTCGTCTGGTGCGCCGGGGTGACTCCCAGCCCGCTGATCTCCACGCTGGGCCTGCCGACCCAGCACGGTCGTCTGGTGGTGGATACCCGGTTCCAGGTGCCTGATGTCGCGGGGGTGTTCGCCCTCGGCGACGCCGCGGCCGTGCCGGACGTGACCCAGGGCTGTCAGCCGGCGGGGCAGACCGCCCAACACGCCATCCGCCAGGGCGTTGCCGCCGGGCGCAGCATCGCCGCCTCGCTCGGGCACGGGACGGCGAAGCCCTACCGACACCGCAACCTCGGTTTCGTCGTCGACCTCGGCGGGACCGACGCCGTGGCCGATCCGCTTGGAATCGCGATGTCCGGGGTGCCTGCCGCGGCGGCGACCCGGGCATACCACCTGTGGGCGCTACCCTGCCTGACCAACAAGACGCGGGTCGCGACGGACTGGCTCCTCGACGCGTTCACCCCACGCCAGATCGTCCGGCTCGGATTCCTGCCGCCGGCCAAATCCTCGATCATGGCTGCTGAGCAGATCGACATCTACGATGACCGGCCGGCTGCGACCGGCCGGTCATGACCGGTCCCTGCTTCGCGCGGGTCACGGTGTGGGTCGATCACGGTGTGGGTGGGTCACGGTGTGGGTCGATCACGGTGTGGGTGGGCCACCGGGCTCGGCCTGCTCGGCCAGGAAGCGTTCCAGCGCGGCACCGAGCTCGTCGGCTGTGGGCAGGGGACCGGTCGTGGCCGCCGGTAGGTTCGTGCTCTCACGGCCGCGCATGAACGCGTCATACTGTTCCTCGAGCGCCTGGACGAGTGCGGCGGCTTCAGCCCCGTCTTCCAGCTGCTGGTTGACGTTGTCGCGGACGGCCGCTGCCGCCGTGCGCAACTCATCCAGCGGCAGGAGCAGGCCGGTCGCCTTGGACAGCGCCGTGAGCAGCGTCTCGGCGGCCTCGGGATAGTCAGTCTGAGAAAGATAGTGCGGGACGTGGGCGGCGAAACCCATCGCATCGCGGCCGTCCCGTCCCAGCTCGTACTCCAACAGATGGCCGGCGCTGCCCGGTACCTGTACCCGTCGCAGCCATGGCTCGTACCCGGTGACCAGGCCCGGTCGGGTCGCATGGGCGGTCATCCCGCATGGGCGCGTGTGCGGGACTGCCATCGGGATCGCGTTGAGGCCCACCGTCACCCGGATGCCCAGGCGCGCCATGACGGTGCGCACCGCGGCGGTGAACCGTTTCCACTGCAGGTCGGGCTCTGGACCGCACAGCAGCAGGAACGCTGTACCGGCACTGTCGTTCAGCGCGTACAACCCGAGCACGGGTTCTTCGTAGTGCTCCCAATGGTCCTCGAGGAAGATCATTGCGGGTCGTCGGGACCGGTAGTCGAGCAACTGGTCGACGTCGAAGGTCACGACCAGCCGGTGCTCGAGAGTGCTCAGCAGATGCTGGCCGGCGAGACGAACCGCCCCACCGGCGTCGACAACCCCCGTCAGCGCCTCCACCAGGACGGGCCGACCCAGTTCGGGCAGGTCGTCAGCGACCTCGTACAGCTCACTCGGGTCGAGCACTGGTGGAGACCTCCTCGAAGAGTCCGTCAGGTGGCGTCACCGAGGATGAAGCCACGGCGGTGCTGGTCCATTCCTACCGTGTGGTCCCAAGCTCTGTGCTGTGGACCTCGTCGTGGCGCTGGGTCTCGTCGCGGCTGCGGACCGGTAGTGGCGTCTGCGCGAAGAACAGCCGCTGCTATCAGTATCCCGCGCCGGTATCAGGACGGGACAGGGTCCCGTCCTGTCACGGTGACGACCGGTGGGTCGTCGAACGGCCGTCTCTACCAGCGGTCCGTGCCGAACGCGAGTGCCAGACGTCAGTGCCAGACGTACGCGTTCGCGTGCCACGCGGCCAGGCCGATGACCCACAGCACGATGTCGATGATGCCGAGGACGAAGCCGGCGGTCGCCTGCCCGCCACCGCCACCGCGCCTGCCGCGGACGCCGAAGACGATCGCCGCGATACCGAACGCAATCCCGATGAAGAAAAGGCCGACAATCCCGCAGACCAAGCTGATGGTTCCGTCCCGCTTGGCGGTCGGCGTCCTGGTTGGTCCATAGCTCATGTGCGGTCTGTTCCCGTGGAATAACTCCGGTACACGCCGTGATGGGCGACCATCCGCGAGTGATTGCTCACAGAGGTCGGTCGCTCGTAACCGTCGGTGATGGATCCCGGTGATCGATCCTGGCGGGTCAGGCCGCGGCGGGCGGCGAGTCCGCGCTCAGGCGACGCAGTGCCGTGGGTAGCTCATCCGAGTGGACCACGGTGAGCGTCTGGGTCGCTCTGGTCATGGCAACGTAGAGGTCGGCGAGCCCGCGCCGCGAGCCGGCAACAATCGCGCTCGGCTCGATCAGGATGATTGCGTCGAACTCCAGGCCCTTGGACTCCGCTACTGTGAGGACCGCGACGGTGGCGGTGAGCACATCCGCGGTGCCCGCCTTGGTCTCTGCATTGCCGGGCCCTGCGTTTGTGCCAGGCAATGCTTTTGCACTGCTGGGCATGGGGTCTGCAGGCTCGGCCGTGAGTGCCGCGCGTACCCGCTCAGCAAGATCGGTCGGGCAGATCACCGCGACCCTGCCGTCGCAGACATCCTCGGCTGCGCGACCGGCCGCGTCCAGCGCCGCGGCCACCAGCGCGCCGGCACCGGCACCGGCGCGGACGCGCACCGCGACCGGATGCCGTCCGGTGGAGCGCACCGAACGCGGTGGCTGCGCAGCCGGGTCCTGCGCGGCGAGCACGTCAGCGGCCACATCCATGATTTCGGCAGGGGTCCGGTAGTTGACGCTGAGGCGTTCCACCCGCCACCTGTCGCCGATGTGCGGGGTCAGCGCTTCGGCCCACGAGCGAGCTGCGGCCGGGCTCGCCGCTTGGGCGAGGTCACCGACCAGCGTGGCCGATCGCATCGGACAGCGCCTCCACAACAGCCGCCACAGCATCGGCGACACTTCTTGGGCCTCGTCGACGATGAGATGACCGAAGGTCCAGGACCGGTCGCCACGAGCGTGTTCGACGGCATTGCGCCGCTGCCGGGACCCCGACCAGCGCTGCGCCATTCCAGCCGCCATCGCCTCTGCATCGACCAGCCCGGCGAGACCGAGCCCGTCAAGAACCTCGCGTGCGTACTCCCGCTCGGTGCGCTGCTCCCGTTCCGCCTCCCGGTCGGCGATGTCGGTCGCGTCGGCGTCGGGATCGCCGAGCAGCTCGGCGGCTTCGTCGAGCAGGGGAACGTCAGCGGGTGTCCAGGCGGCGCCGGGCGCCCGGTGCAGCAGGTGCTGTTCATGCCTGGTCACCTTGGCGGCAGTCGCGGCGGCGGCGAGCCTGGCTGGTGTGGCGAACAGCTCGGCGAGTAGATCCTGAGGGGTCAGCCGCGGCCACAGTGCGTCGATGGCTGTTCGGACCTCGCGGTCGGCGCGCAGGTCGGCGGCGATCTCGTCGCGTTCGTCGTCGTCGAGCAGGCCACCGGGAAGGTTCGCGACAACCTGGTTGGTGAGCGCCGCGACCGTCTCGCGGACGAACACCCGCCGGGCCAGGTTGTGAGGACGGCGGCTGCGCCGCGCCCGAGTCCGTGCGCTCTCGATGATACGGCGCTCCAGGCGAAGCACGGCGCCGTCGTAGGGGACGTCCACCCCGTGCACCGGGACCTCCTGGCGGTCCTTCACAGCTTCGGCCAGCAACCTGGCCATCCGCAGGTCTCCCTTGATGGCGATGACGCGGCTGTCCTCGCCGCCGACGGCGTCGACCCCGGGAAACAGTCGGCTCGGGGTCGCGAAGACCACACCCGTCTCACCGAGGGAGGGCAGCACCTGCTCGATGTACCGGAGGAAGATCGGGCTCGGGCCCACCACCAGGAGGCCGGAGCGGGCGAGCCGCTCCCGCTCGGTGTAGAGCAGGTAGGCGGCCCGGTGCAGGGCCACCGCGGTCTTGCCGGTGCCGGGTCCGCCGTCGACGACCAGGACGCAGGACGAATCGGCGCGGATCACCCTGTCCTGCTCGGCCTGCAGCGTCGCGACGATGTCGTGCATGCGGCCGGAACGGGGCGCGGACAGGGCTTCCAACAGCGGTCCGTCGCCGCTCGATCCACCGACGGAGCTCCGCGGTATGCCCGTGACATCGAGGACGTCATCGGAGAACCCGCTGACCTCCCGTCCCTTGATGCGCAGGTGACGGCGTCGGGACAGCCCGTGCGGGTCGGCGAGGGTCGCCCGGTAGAAGGCGGTGGCCACCGGGGCCCGCCAGTCGATCAGTATGGGTTCGTGCTCGTCGTCGGACAGGCCGATACGTCCGATATAGACGCGTTGGTGGCCTGCGTGGTCCAGTGCATGAGAATCGGGGACGCCGACATCCGGGGCATCGATGTCCGGGGTATCGACGTCCCCTGCGCCGGCGTCCGGGACGCCGAAGTCCATTGCACCGAAGCACAGCCGTCCCTCGGCCGCGTCGAGCTGGCCGATCCGATCGGAGTATGCGGTGGCGAAGGCGTCCCGCTCGACCCGTGACTGCGGGGTGCCGGTACCCGGGTCGAGCAGCACCGCGCGCAGCTGCTCGCGGGTCCGGTCGCGCAGGTCATCCAGCCGGCCGTACAGAGTGTCGACATAGTTCTGCTCGCAGGTGAGCTCCTGCTCGTACATGGTCGGCACCTGGGGTCCTCCCGGCTTGTGCGGTGTGACTGTGCTGTCCGCGTGATTACGCTCCGTTCGCGGGCATCCGCACGGGCGTTGGGAATGGCGATGCGAACGTCGAGCTTATGCGGCCGGGCACCCCAAGCGTTCGGCCCGCTGGTCAGGGCCTGGTCACACGGGCCCGTACGATCGGCCGGCGAGGATTTCCCGCCAGCAACCATCCACACGAATCATGATCTATACGAGTTTGTCGTTGTGTACGCTTTTAATCCAAAAAAAGCGTACACAGCGACAAACTGGAGCCGATCTTCTCTGTTCAGAGCGCCCGGCAACAGGGGCGTGGATCACGGTGCGTGCCCCGGCCCCGCGACGCGGCGGCCGAACCCGGGCGTGGTCCGGTGGGTGCCGTCCGCGGTGACCACCAGCGCCTCGGTCCGGTCCAGGCTCGTGAGCCATGCCAGCGCATCGGCGCCGCGGGCGAACGCGGCGGTCGCGTACACGTCCGCCCACATCAGCGACGGGCCCGTCACAGTCACCGCCGACAGGGCCGAACCAGCGGGCCGGCCGGTCCTCGGGTTCACGATGTGCGCACCACGCGCCGCGCTGCCCGACGTCGCCACCCCACCCGAGCGGACGGGCAGGGTGGCGAGCACACGCGTGCTGTCGAGGGGGTCGCAGATTCCAACATTCCAGGCCGGGGATACCGGGTCGTCCACATGAGCGGCGATGTCCCCGCCTGCGCTCAGGTAGTGGTCGTGGCCGTCGATCGCCGCCAACCTCGCCGCGGCACGCTCGACCGCCCAGCCCTTGACCAGGCCGGACGGGTCGAACCAGCGGCGGCCGGCCCCGACCCGAGTTCCGGCCCCGACATCGGGCGCAGGCAACTGTGCGTTGAAGTAGCCCTCGGTGCGCCCGGCGGCGTCGGCGCACAGGTCCGAGACCTCCTGGACGAGACGGTTGCAGTCGCCCAGCCGCAGCTCGCCCCGATTCAGCATCATGATCTCGCTGTCGGGCCGGTAGGTACTGAACAGGGCGTCGACCATGCGGAGCTCGGCGAAGACCTCCGCGACGATGCGTTCGACGTCGGGGTCGCCGAGCACCCGCGGTCCCCGCAGGTGCAGGCTCACGGGCATTCCCATGATCTGTTCGATCCAGGCCCGGCGGGACATCGACCCCGCCACCCAGGCCGTCATGACAGGTGCGCCGCATCGATGGCGGACTGCAGCGAGCGGATGTAGCCGTCGCTGGTGACGGTCGCGCCGCTGACCACGTCGATCTTTGCGCTCTGGGTGGCGACGGTCTCGGAGTTGAGCACGGGGACGGCGACCCGGTTGATTTCAATGTCGCGTGGATTGTGATCCGGTACCTGCACGGTCTCGGCGCTGACGATCCGGCCGGCCTGGACGGTGATCCGTACCTGGACGACGCCCCACCTGGTGTTGACCGCGGATCCGGTCGTGGTTGTCGAGCCGCCGGATGTCATGCCGGATGTCGTGCCGGATGTGGTGCCGGATGTGGACCCGGATCCGTTGTCGGACGTCGCGGCGGAGCCGCCGGTACTGACCGCCGCGGTCGAGGCCACGGTGGCGCCGGTGCTGGTGCGGTAGCTGAACAACAGCACGAGGCCCGCGGCGGTCGAGGCGATGGCTACCACGATGCGGCGCATGTCGGAGTCCCTTCTGGGGCTGATGTGGTTGCGGTCGCGATGATGCGGCCAGATGCGGGGGACGATCGTCCCGGCGGGTCCGGTGCCCCGCCGCAGGATGGTCACCAGCTGAACCGCTCCATGTGCAACTGTTCCGATGGGACTCCGGCCAGCAGCGCCGCGTCCCGCACAGCGTCCATCCAGGCATCGGGACCGCAGATGAACACATCGTGGTCGGCGATGTCAGGCACGATCTGCCGCAGCGCGTCGTCATCCAGCAGGTGGGAGAAGCGCTCGGGCAGCCATGACGAGCGGTCCGGCGAACGATGCCCGGGCAGGTAGATGACGCGGATGCCGCGCATCGCGGCCAGCAGGTCCAGTTCGTTCCGGAAAATCAGAGCGTCTTCGGTGCTGGCCCGGTAGATCAGCGTTGCTTCGCCGGGGGAGTAGTCGAGTTCCTCCAGCAGCGCCCGGATCGGCGTGATGCCGATGCCGGAAGCCATCATCGTCACGCGGCGTCGTTGGCGGACGGCGCCGGTGAGCCGGCCGTAGGGACCTTCGATGAGTACCCGGCTGCCGGGTCGTACGTTGGCGAGCGCGGCGCTGCCGTCACCGAGATCCTTCACAGTGATCCGCAGCCAGCGCGGGTGCGCCGGCGCCGACAGCGAGTAGGGATGGCCACGGGACCAGCCGGGTCCGGTCATGAACCGCCAGATGAAGAACTGCCCGGCACTTGCGCCCAGCCGCTCGATCGCCTGGCCGCGCAGGTGCAGGGACACCACGGAGGGTGCCTCGGCGACGACTCGATCAACGACGAGGCTGTGCCGCCAGGTGCGCAACGCCGGCAGGCCGAGACGGAAGACGATGACGGCGGCGGCCGCGGCGGCGTAGATCGTCCACCAGTACACCCTTGCCCACGGGGTCGAGGTGAAGTCCGCGCCGGTCCACAGCTCGTGTGGGATGGACAGGCCCACCCCGAGGTAGGCGTACAGGTGCAGCAGGTGCCAGGATTCGTAGCGCAGCCGCCGTCGGGCCGTGCGCACCGAGGTCACGACGACCATCACCAGCATCGCGGTCCCCGCCGTCGCCAACAGCATGCCGGGATAGTCGGTGACGAGCTCCCATGCCTGCGCCACCAAGCCGGTCCGGGCCGCCGCCGCGTAACCCAAAGTGATCAGCACGATGTGGGCGAGCATCAGATTGAACGAGGTGAAACCGACCAGACGATGACGCCGGGTGAGCTGATCCTGGCCGTAGCTGCGTTCCACCCAGGGAATGCGCGCCATCAGCAGCACCTGGATGAGTAGCAGGTCCGCGGCGACCAGGCCGGTGAGTCGGCCGAGGCCGGTCAGGATGCCGCTGCTCCCGGTGAGGTCGGCGATACCCCCGTGCGCGAGCCACAGTGCCACGACGATGATCATGCTTGCGGACGCGCAGAGCCCTGCCAAGTCCCGCCACCACAGACGTGGCGCGTTCGGATGGACCACGGACAGGACCGGTGGCATGGACGTCCGGTCCGGGCGTGCGGTGGCCGCGGGCAGCTGTATGCCCAGGGATGGCCGGGTGTCAGCGGACGGCTGCGCGTCGGTGAACGGCGGTGTGTCGGTGGCCGGCTGTCGGTCTGGGGCGGCACAATCGGATGACCCCAGATGTTCGGATGACCCCAGCATCGTCAAGCTCATGGGCTGCCCTCCGTGTCCGCGCCCGGCCATGCCGGCGCTCTGACATCGATAGTGGGCAACGGGACTTGGGCGAGGCTGAACACAACCTGTGAGGTTGCTGGGTTCCCGGACCTTATTTCACCCGATTGCGGGAGTTCACCCGACTGCCGGAGTTCGCGCGGCGGCGGTCGGCCGACCGACCTGGGCCGCGATTCGCGTGATCCGTGCGATCTGGTGGCGGGGTAGGTCCATCAGCGTTGCGGCGAGCAGGCCCGGATCGGCCACGGCTGCCTCGACGGCGGCTCGGGCATCCTTTTTGGTGAGTGTGTCGCCGGCACCCCGGGTCGGGTCCCGGGTCGTCGGGTCCCGGGTCGTCGGGTCCCGGGTCGTCGGGTCCCGGGTCAGAGCCTCCGTCCAGACGTTGCCGACCTTTCCGTGGGGTCGGTCCAACAGCCAGCGGACCATGCCTTCCCCCGTGCTCAGCGGGGCGGCCTCGATCGGGGCGGCCTCGATCAGGGCAAGCCGATCATGGGGAAGCCGTCGCCAGTTCAGGCGCCATTTCGGCGCGAACAGCGCACCCAGCGCGCGAAAGCACTCGGGGTTCACAAGATCGACATGATCAACAGGGATGAGAGCGACGAGCCGGTCGGCGTTGACCGCGAGCAGCGTGCGGGCGAGCCACGGTCCCGGGTCGGCGCTCAGGTCGGCGGCCACCTGTACTCGACTGCGTCCGCTGAGCGACCTCGGCAGGCCGCCACGCAGCGCCGTGGCGAGCCGGACATGGGCGGGCCCCGCGGGAGAGGTGTCCGGGGTGCCGTCGCCGATGAACACCAGCCTGCCACCGTCGAGGCCGGCTGCGGCAGCGGCCAGCAGTTCCTGGGCAGCCGCCGGTGAGGGCCCTGCGACCGCGCTCTCCACCGCATGGCGGCCCCGAGTATAGATCGCGGCGCGACCCCGGGAAGCGGGGGTCGCGCCGGCCAGGTGCCGCCACGTCGTCGCGGTCGGCCGGCACACGTACAGGTCGCTGGTCGCGCCCACCGCCTCTGCGCCGTCGTAACCGTTGAAGTCGGCCATGATCGCCTCAACCGTGAGGTGTAGATCGCTGACGGCCCGCTGCACCTTCCAGCCGAGCGCCGGATGCAGGTCGCTGTGTCCGTAGGCGAGCAGCAGCCGCCCGCGCCGGGTGTCGCGCAGGCCGGCCAGCCCCCGATGTAGGAAGAGGGTCACGCCCTCAGGGGTGTACGGCGGATCGGTGAAGATCAGATCTGCCCAGGCCTCGGTCACGGCCGGCAGCCCGAAACGCAGGTCGGCGAACAGGCAGCGGATGTCGAGACCCCTGTCCCGGGACTGGGCGTCGATGAACTCCAGCAGCCGCTCGTCGAGGTCGACGACGGTCACCGACAGTCCCGGCACGAGGATGCAGGCAGCCAGCGAGGTGAGATCATGATCGCCGACGCACAGCAGGTGCGCTCCGGTGAGATCGTAGGTGGAGTCCATCCACAATGCGCGCCGGGCTGCGGTCTCCCCGGTTGCCGGGACGTGGTCGAGGTCGATACGCGACGGCGGTGCCGCGGCAACGAGATCTGCCATGGTGTCCGCCAGCGCGCGGTGCGCGGTGAGGCGCGCCGCGAGCGGATCACTGAGCGCGGTGCGTCGGAGCTCGTCGAAGCCGAACCGGTCACGATACGTAGCCACCAGCTGCGGTGAGATCATGACAGCGCCAGCAGGCCCGCTGGAGGTCGCAGTGCCGCTGGATGTCGCCGGGCACTCCCGCAGGTCACCGGTGAGGCAGGCGAGTACCTCTTCGACGGTACGGCGGGCCACGCCCGAGGCACGGACGAGATCGCCGATGGTCCACGGCCGTTCGGTCAGCAGCGAGACGACCCGCCGCAGTGGGCGCGCTTGCGCCCCGTAGTCGGCGACGAGGCTCTCAAGCCGGTCGAAGGCCCGTCCGCTCTGCGCAGTGCCGTGGACTGTCACTTTTCCGCCGTCACCTTCCCATCTTCACGTTTCTCTCCCACTGTCGCTTTCCCACCCTCGCAGGTCCGCACGCGCTCGGGCACCAGCGGTGCTCCGTCCTTGGAGCGCCCGGGGTGGCGACACCGGCCGACACCGGCCGACAACGGCGCACCTTGTGCGGGTACGGATACTCTCGTCGTCGTGCTGAGAAAGCTCGATCTGCGCGCGGGTCTGCCGTCGGCTCCAGCGTTGCGCGGGTTGCTGCCCCGCGCGGCGCTCGATGTCGAGGCCGCCCTCGACGCGGTCCGTTCCGTCTGTGATGACGTGCGTGACCGCGGTGATGCGGCGGTTCTCGATGCGGGCGAGCGGTTCGACGGGGTCCGCCCGGCGGCGGTGCGGGTTGCGCCCGACGCGCTCACCGACGCGCTGGACCAGCTCGACCCAGGCGTCCGCGATGCGCTGACCGAGGCCATCCGCCGCTGCCGGCTCGTCCATCGTGCGCAGCGCCGCGAGTCGTTGACGATCGACGTCGCCGCCGGGACCCGGGTCACCGAACGCTGGCTCCCGGTGGAGCGGGTGGGGTTGTACGTGCCGGGCGGGCGGGTCGCCTACCCGAGCAGCGTGGTGATGAACACGGTACCGGCGCAGGAGGCTGGCGTCGGTTCGATCGCACTGGCCTCGCCGCCGCAGGTCGAATTCGGCGGACTTCCGCATCCGACGATCCTCGCCGCCTGCGCCATGCTCGGCGTGGACGAGGTCTATGCCGCCGGTGGTGCGCAGGCGATCGCGATGTTCGCGCACGGCACGGCCGGTTGCCCGGCGGTGGACGTCGTGACGGGCCCCGGCAACATCTACGTGACCGCGGCAAAACGGTTGCTGCGTGGGCTGGTCGGGGTGGACGCCGAAGCCGGCCCGACCGAGGTGGCGATCCTCGCCGATGACACCGCGGATCCCGCCCACGTCGCGGCTGATCTCATCGCGCAGGCCGAGCACGATCCGATGGCCGCCTGCATGCTGGTCACCGCGTCCACCGAGCTGGCCGATGCGGTTGAGATCGAGCTCGCCAAGCAGGTACCGGCGACCCGCCACCGTGAGCGGGTGGAGGCCGCGCTGGCCGGCCAGGGCGTGGTCGTACTGGTCGCCGACACCGACGCGGGTCTGGCGGTGGTGAACGCCTGGGCCGCGGAACACCTGGAGATCCAGACGGCGGACGCCGCCGCGGTCGCCGCCCGGGTCCGCAACGCCGGAGCGGTGTTCGTCGGGCCGTGGGCTCCGGTTTCGCTCGGTGACTACCTCGCCGGGTCCAACCATGTCCTGCCGACCGGCGGTACGGCCCGGCACAGTGGCGGACTTTCGGTGTCTGTGTTCCAACGGCAGGTTCATGTGGTGGAGTGTGACCGTGACGCGCTCGTCCAGGTGGCTCCGCGGGTGGCCGCGCTCGGCGGAGCTGAAGATCTTATCGCCCACGTCGACGCGGTGGAGGTGCGCCTGCGATGACCGCCTATCCGATGGCAGACCATCCGATGGCAGAGCCTGATTCCGCGGCCGGCCAGCCGTTGTCTGCGGGTCGGGTGCGCACGACACGTCCGCTGACCCTTGACGAGTTGCCGCTTCGGGACGACCTACGCGGCCAGGTGCCCTACGGCGCCCCGCAGCTCGACGTTGCGGTGCTGCTCAACACCAACGAGAACCCGCACCCGCCGTCCGCCGGTCTGGTCGACGCCATGGGCAAAGCCGCGGCGCTCGCGGCCACCGAGGCCAACCGGTACCCCGACCGCCAGGCCGAGGCGCTTCGCGCGGACCTCGCCTACTACCTGACCCCGGACGCCGGCTTCGGGCTGCGGACCGATCAGGTCTGGGCGGCCAACGGGTCGAACGAGGTACTCCAGCAGCTGTGCCAGGCGTTCGGTGGCCCCGGGCGGGTCGCGCTCGGGTTCGAGCCGTCCTACACGATGCACCGGCTCATCGCGATGGCGACCGCGACCGGCTGGGTCGGTGAGCCCCGCGAAGTCGACTTCACCCTCGCTCCGGCCGCGGTGGCGCAGGCGATCCGCCGGCATCGGCCGTCCCTGGTCTTCCTCACCTCACCGAACAACCCCACCGGCACCGCGCTGCCGACCGATGTGGTGACCGCCGCATGTGATGCCGTCGGCGAGACGGGTACCGGCATGGTCGTCGTGGATGAGGCATACGCGGAGTTCCGGCGGGCCGGGGTCCCCAGCGCGCTCACGCTGCTGCCCGCAGCGCCGCGGCTGGTGGTGACACGGACGATGAGCAAGGCGTTCGCACTGGCCGGCGCCCGGGTCGGTTACCTCGCCGCGCAGCCGGCTGTCATCGACGCGTTGCAACTGGTGCGGCTGCCGTACCATCTGTCGACCTTCACCCAGGCGGTCGCGCGTACGGCGCTCGCGCATGCCGACGAGCTGCTCGGCACGGTCGAGGCGGTGAAGGCGCAACGGGACCGGATCGTGACCGAGCTGACCGGGCTCGGTTGCGCGGTGGCTCCCAGCGACGCGAACTTCGTGCTGTTCGGACGGTTCCCCGATCAGCGCGCCGTGTGGCAGGCACTGCTCGACGCGGGCGTCCTCGTCCGGGATGTCGGCTTGCCCGGCTGGTTGCGGGTCACCGCCGGGCTGCCCAGTGAGGTTGACGCATTCCTCGCTGCCACCCGCGTGCTGCTGGCCGACCCGACGATGACGCCGACGCCGACGCCGGCGTGCTCCGATCTTCAGTCGCCGGATTCCGGGAAGGAATGACGACCATGGGCCGCACCGCCCGGATCGAACGCAAGACCTTGGAATCACATGTCGTCGTCGAGCTGGACCTCGACGGCACCGGCGTGTCGTCGTCGTTCACCGACGTCCCGTTTTTCGACCACATGGTCAGCCAGCTCGGCAAGCACGGCGGCTTCGACCTGACCGTGCGCACCCGCGGCGACCTGCACGTCGACGCCCACCACACGGTCGAGGACACCGCGATCGCGTTCGGTGAGGCGTTGCGCGAGGCACTCGGCGACAAGACCGGGATCCGGCGGTTCGGTGACGCGCTGGTACCGCTGGACGAAGCGTTGGTGCAGGCGGCGGTGGACCTGTCCGGCCGGCCGTACTGCGTGGTCGTCGAGCCGGAGTTGATCGAGCTCATCGGCACCTACGACACGACGCTGACCCGCCACGTGTTCGAGTCGATAGCGGCGTCCGCGCGGATCGCGTTGCACGTGCGGGTGCTGTCGGGCCGCAACGCCCACCACGTGGTCGAGGCACAGTTCAAGGCCGTGGCGCGGGCACTACGGGACGCGGTCGCCCTCGACGGGCGGGTGGCTGGCGTGCCATCCACCAAGGGTGTGCTGTGACCGGGGCGGACGCTCGCTGTCGAGGTTTGTGCCGGTCGTGGCGGTGACCGGTCCGCGGGTGGTCGTCCTGGACTACGGATCGGGGAACCTGCGCAGTGCGCAGCGGGCGCTCGCCCGGGTCGGCGCAGACGTGACGGTGACGTCCGATCTGGCCGCAGGCGGGGCCGCGGACGGGCTCGTGGTGCCCGGGGTGGGCGCTTTTGCCGCATGCATGGCCGGAATCGCCGCGGTCGGCGGGGCGGCCGTCATCCGCGGACGGATCACCCGCGGGCAGCCGGTCCTCGGAATCTGCGTGGGCATGCAGGTCCTCTACGACCTGGGGGATGAACACGGGGTGCGGACTCCCGGCCTCGGCGTGCTCACCGGGGAGGTTCGGCGTCTGGACGCGCCGATCCTTCCGCACATGGGGTGGAACACGGTGGCCCCGCCGGCCGACACGGTACTGTTCGACGGGTTGCCGGCGGATACCCGGTTCTACTTCGTCCACTCGTATGCGGCCAAGGCGGAGCCCGGGGACACCGTGGCCGAGCACGGTGAGCCTTTTGCCGCCGCCGTGGAGCGAGGTCCGCTGTGCGCCACCCAGTTTCATCCGGAGAAGTCCGGCGACGCCGGTATCCACCTGCTCGCCAACTGGCTACGCACGCTGAGTTAGCTCGGTTGGGGCCTCCGGGCGCGCGAAAAGACCATGATCGCGCACCCTTTGGCCAGGTTAGCTCGGTTGGGGCCTCCGGGCGCGCGAAAAGACCATGATCGCGTATGACCGAAGTGATCAACTACGCAGGCCACGCCGCAGGATAGGGCCGGGTCTGCCGGCTGTGCGCCGAGCTGTACTGGTTCCATGGTGGGGTGGGGGTGTCCGCCACGGAATGGAGCGCGCGGTGGTCCCGTCCCGTCGGGTCGACGGTCACGCAGGTCGTTTCGATCCACGTAGTCCTGATCTTGTCCGTGACCCGTACCCGGTCTTCGCGGAGCTTCGGGCGGCCGGCCGGCCGGTGTGGAGCGACGAGCTCGGGATGTGGCTGGCGGCCAGGTACCGTGACGCCGACGCGGTGGTGCGCCACCGCGGACTGGGCCGGATCTACCACCCACGCCTGCCCGAGGACCTCTGGGCCGGCTTCAACAAGCTGGAGCGGGACTCCGTCCTGGGATGTGAGCCACCGAAGCACACCCGGTTGCGTGGGCTACTGGGCAAGGCGTTCGCCCGAGGCAACATCGAGCGGCTGCGGCCGCACATCCACGAGCTGTGCCAGGTCCTGCTCGACGGCGTCGCGGCGAGGACGCAGGACGGGCAACCCTTCGACCTGATCGCGGAGTTCGCCGAACCGCTCCCGGTGATGGTCATCGCGGAACTACTCGGTATTCCCGACAGCGACCGGCATCTGCTGCGTCCGTGGTCGGCGGATCTGGTGAAGATGAACGAATACGGGCGCAGTCCCGCGCAGGAGGCCGCGGCCCGGGAGGCTGCCGCCCAGTTCGGTGCCTACGTGCGCGCCCTTGCCACCGAGCGCCTCCGCTGCCCGCACGACGACCTGATCACCCATCTCGTTCAGGCGGAACAGGAGGGTGACCGGTTGACCGAGGATGAGCTGGTTGCCACGGTCGTGGTACTGCTCAACGCCGGGCACGAGGCCAGCGTCAACTGCCTCGGCAACGGGATGGTCGCGTTGCTGAGCCACCCCGAGCAACAGCGGCGGTTGGTTGAGCGGCCAGCGGAACTGGCCGCCACCGCGACGGAGGAATTCCTCCGCTTCGACTCGCCGCTGCACCTTTTCGAACGGACGGCCATGGCCGACGTGGAGATCGGGGGGGTGGTTGTGCGGACGGGGGAGCGGATCGCGGCCCTGCTCGGCTCGGCCAATCGCGACCCCGAGGTTTTCGAACGGGCCGATGAGTTCGACGTCGGCCGGGAACCGAATCCGCACGTCGCCTTCGGCGGTGGCGTCCACTTCTGCGTAGGGGCGCCGCTGGCCCGGGTGGAGCTGGCGATAGCCGTGCGCAGCCTGATGGCGCGCTTTCCCGCGCTTTCTTTCGCTGGGACCCCCGTCCGGCGTCCCACCTTCGTGCAACGTGGCTGGAGCTATCTCCCGGTCACACGTTGACGTTCTGGCCGGGCGCTCTCAGGCTGTTCCTGGCGGCTCCTGCTGTTGGTCTGTTGGTTGGCGCGGCTGACGTGGCGGAGAGCCGCGCCCCCGATTTCACGCGGAGCGTGTGCCGGCAAGCTGGCCGAGGAAGCCGCTGTTGTCGTAGAAGTGTTCGACTTCGAGCAGCCTGAGGTCGTCAGCGACACGCGCCACGCTGACCCCGAACATCTCGACGCGTTCGCCGGTCGGGTCGAACCCCTTGTACGGTCCGCTGAAGGTACCCCAGTGACGCCATTTGAAAGTGATCACAGGCGGTGGTGAGTAGACCTCCAGGACCTCCCAGAAGAAGCCGCCCGGAAGGGCCTTGAGGAAGATTTGATGGGAGGACTCGAACGTCTCGTCGCTCGCCGAGTAATAGGGGTTCTCGCCGATGAGGATGTTGTAGCTGCCTCTTTCGACAAGGTCCTGACTGTTTGCCCAGGGACCGCCGTTGACGCGGGTACGGAATTGATCGGTGACCATACTGACCCACTGGGCCGGATCTTTCTTGTGGGAGACCTCCATTTCGAAGACCTGGACCACACGCTCGACGATGTCGGCCAGGGAGCCCTTGGCGTGTTCGTGGGTACGCTCCTGGGGCATTGTCTCTTTTGACAGATGATAGTCGGGCGGTTCGCCGTCGCGCCACCGTACTCCAGCGGAACCGGCGATGACCGCGTCCCGGCCCTGCACGTGCAGCGGCTGGTCTTCGGCCTTCTCGTCGTTCATCGCGTTGCTCCTCCTGTCGTCGGGTCAAGTCCAGGATGCGTCGAGTGCCGTCCGGGGAAAATTTCCGGAACGGATGGGAGCGGTGCTGCCCAGAGCGGCCGGCAACGGGGGCGCGGCGTTGTGGGGCTTGGAGCATGCATCCTGCGTCCTCCGTCCCGATCAGGCTACTACCCGTGAGGGTAGCAGAAAACAGGACGAAGGTCCTGAATCAGCCGAACATATGGATATACCTGAATGTCGGGGGTAGAGCGTGCCGGAGAGGCCCTTGTCGAAGGGCCAGGGCGTGAAGGGTCGTGCGGCCCGCGAGATGCCGGCGATCCAGTCCCCTCGGATCCGGGTCGAGCGTGAACCGGGATCCTGGCCGTTCAGCCGGGTAGGAAGACGCCATGCGGATCGTGGGGAATGTGCTATGGCTGTTGTTCGCCGGGTTCGAGCTGGCCGTAGGCTATCTACTCGCCGGGATCGTGTGCTGCCTGCTGATTGTGACGATCCCGTTCGGGGTCGCGGCGTTCAGGTTGGCGGGCTACGTCGTCTGGCCGTTCGGCCGGGTCGTGGTCGACCAGCCGGGTGACGCGCCCGTGGCGGTCTTCCTGGTCAACCTGCTGTGGTTCCTGATCGCCGGGTGGTGGCTCGTGCTCAGTCATTTGATCTTTGGTTTGGTACTCTGCCTGACGATCATCGGCATCCCGTTCGGCGTGGCGTCGTTCAAGATGATTCCGCTGGCCATCGCGCCACTGGGTCGGCGGGTGGTTCCCCTCCGGGACCTTGATCCGGCCATCCCGGTCGCGGCATCGGTCTACAGGTGAGGGCTGTCCACAGGTGACGTAGCCCTTCGGTTCAGCTGGTCCTCTGCGCACCCGGTGAGATGAGTAACCGGTACTGCTTGACGCGAGGGGTTGGCTGCTGGTTGTCTCATTGGTGTCCGAGCGGTGGAAGCCGGTGTGAATCCGGCACGGTCGCGCCACTGTGACCGGCCCGCCCAAGGAGCGACGTCGGAAGCCAGACCCAGCGCCGGACATGCCCTGCCGAGTGGAACGCGTGATTCCTGTGGAGGTCCCGCAATGGCCCATGCAATGGCGTATCCAGCGACTGGCGATGCTCCGGTCGCCCGTCCGGCGCTGCCGACGATCCCTTTGAGTGAGCTGGCCCCGTTTGCGATTTTCGGTTCGGTCCTGGCGCTGCTGCTGCTGTACTTCGTCGGTGCGGAGCAGGGCGCCGTGTCGCTCGTGGGCGGTAGTTATGTCCATGAGTTCGTGCACGACGCTCGTCACCTGCTCGGTTTTGCCTGTCACTGAGCGGGGTCGGTGATGGTTCGCGCACTGTTGACCCGTGGAATGCTGGTCGGCGCGCTCGCCGCCCTGTGCGCCTTCGTCGTCGCCAAGGTGCTCGGGGAGAGCCAGGTCGGCCACGCGATCGCCTTCGAGTCGGCGCGGGACGCCGCCGAGGGCGTTCACGGCACGGAACTGGTCTCCCGTACGGTTCAGAGCACCATCGGTCTGTTCACCGGCCTGTTGGTGTTCGGCGTCGCAATCGGCGGGTTGTTCGCTCTCGCCTACGCCGGTGTGCAGGGCCGCCTCGGCGGTCTGGGTGCGCGGGGGACGGCGGCGTTCGTGGCGCTTGCGGGTTTCGTGGGAATGTACCTGCTGCCTGACCTGAAGTACCCGGCCAATCCGCCGTCCATCGGTAACTCCGACACCATCGGTGAGCGCACGAGCCTGTACTTCACGATGATGCTGATCTCACTGGCCGTGGTCATCGGTGGCGCTGTGACGGCTCGCCGGCTCGCGGCGAGGTTCGGCGCCTGGGATGCGGCGTTGCTCGCCATGGCCGGTGGTCTGGTGGTCGTCGGGTTGGCTTATTACCTCCTGCCACCGGTGCACGAGACCCCGCAGGGATTTCCCGCCGATGTGCTGTGGCGGTTCCGTATCGCATCCCTGGCGATTCAGGTGTCGCTGTGGACCACGATCGGCTTGCTGTTCGGGGCGCTGACCGACCGTGCGGTCCGTTCGGCGCGCAGTGATCAGAAGACGAGTTCCGCGGTGGCTCCCACTGCGGCATAGGTGGGCAGGGCACGGCGGTCAGCTGTCAACAAGCGTGCACCGGCAGCCGCGGCGCTCATCCCCACTAAGGCGTCGTACACCTGCCCGCCTGTGATTCCGGTGGCGGCGAAGGTGGTGAGGAGCCGCCGGTACTCGGCCGGGCTGAGTACGAGTGGTTCGTCAGGAAAGTCCTGCGCCAGCGCAAGCACGACGTCGGCAGCCGGGGTGGCGACCCCGCACTGAATCCTGGTGAGCACGGAAACCGTCTCGATCAGAACATGTCCGGGTAGCTGCCGGACGTTCCGTACGAGATCGAGTGACCTCTTGTGTTCGGGATGCCAGTCCGCAAGGGCTGGCACGACCACACTCGTATCGGCTGTTGTGATCAACGAGGCCATCCGCGTGACTCGTCGATCATGCGAAGTAGGTCGACGTGCTCCAGGAGTGGGGTGGGTGTACCGGTCGTGAGAACGGTACGGCCGTCCCGTTCGACGGCGACGGCCCTCGGCCCGACCGGTCGCAACGTGAGTTCGCCGTTGTGTTCTTCAACCTCGATCTGGGTGCCTGGTTTCAGGCCCATGCGCTCGCGCAGGGCTTTGGGCACTACCAGTCGGCCTGCCATGTCAATGGTTATGATCATGGTTTGAGTCTACCATCACCGCCGATAGGATGATCAGCTGCCGGTGGAGCGGTAGTGCCGCAGCCCGGTGCGCCAGGCCCCGGCGGCGAGCACAAGCCCGACACCGGCGACCAGCGGCGAGGCGAACCGGAACGCGGTCGGCAGACCGAGCGGGTCCGGCTTCGCGAGGACGTACAGTGCGGGTTGCCAGTTCAGGAACGCCAGCGGAACGATGAAGGTCAGCGTCTGCATGCCGTGTCGTCCATACAAGGACATCGGATACTGGGTCAGAAAATTCCCACCGTAGGTAACCGCGTTCATCGCCTCGGCTGCCTGTTGGACGACGAACTGGAACGCCGCGCCGGCGATCCAGATTGCGCTGAACAGACCGACACCGGTTATCACCATCACAGCTACGAGCAGCGCCCGGCCCGGGTTCCACGCAACGTCCAGCCTGGCGATCGCAAGCCCGAGTACCCCGATGCCCTGAGCGAGGCCACCGAGTCGACGTGGCGAAAAGCCGTCTGTGGCGACCTGTACGAGCAGTCCGACCGGCCGGACCAGCATCACATCCAGGCTGCCGTCCCGGATGCGTTCGCCGATCCGCTCCATCGACCCGAACAGCATGTTGGACAGCGCGAACGAGGTGGAGGACGTTCCATAGAGGAAGGCCACCTCGGCGAAGTCGAAGTCGGCGAGCCGCGGCACGTTCGCGAACAGCACCCCGATCACCGCGAGATCCAGGCCGGTCGAGAGAAACTGCCCGACCGCCAGGAGCGCCACCGACGCGCGATACTGCCAGGCCGCCCGCGTCCACATGGCGGCGAACAGGCGGTAATGGCGTACCGCTTCAAAGCGGTTATGGCATGCCTTTCCGGTTCCGGTTCCGGTTCCGGTTCCGGCGTCGGCGTCGGCGTCGGCGTCGGCGATGTCAGCCACCCTGGATCACCAGCTTCCGGGTGGCTCGGGCGGTGAGCAGCCGGCCGGTCGCGAGGAGCACGGCGGCCCACCCGGCCTGGAAGGCGAGTCCCGTGAGCACCGACAGGTCTGTCCGACTGCCCAGGAACACATCCGCCGGCACCGCCATCATGGCGGCGAACGGCAGTACCTGGGCCAGGCCCCGCAGCGTCCCGGGCATGATGGTAAGAGGAACGGCGACGCCGGAAAAGAACACCGTGCACAGGCTGTAGGCACTTTCCAGACCTCGCTGGTCGAGAAGCCAGAACGAGGCGAGGGCGATCAGGTAGCGCAGCCCGAAGCTGACCAGGAAGCCCAACACGAGGGACACGACGAACAGCCCCCAGATGCCTGGAGCGGTGGGGATGCGCAGGTCGAACAACGCTGCGGCGACCGCCATCGGCGGCACTCCGCGGAGGAGCAGTTGGATGGCGCCGCGCCCGGCGTCGTCCGCCAGCCACCAGGTCTGGAAGCTGACCGGCCTGGCCATGTCCATGGCCACGGCGCCGGACCGGATGCGCTCGGGCAGCTCGATCCCACCGCCGAACAGCGCCATGGATGTGATCAGTGCCTGCCCGAGGAAGACGAACGTGACCACCCCGGCGGTGTCGTACCCACCAAGGCCGGGCCGCTGGTGCCATACCTGGAGCAGTACGTAGGCACGGATGATCCCGAAAACGGTGTTGGTGAACGCCCCGGCGGCGGTCGCGGCCCGATAGCCGGCATAGCGGCGGGCGCTGCATCGGGCGACGGTCAGGTAGGTGGCGAGGTGGGCTGTCATCGTGAGTCGGTCTGGTGGGGCAGCGGCGGCCCGCCCGCGCCCGACGTGTAGAGCTCGGCGATGATGTCCTCGATCGCAGGCTCGCGAATCGACAGGTCCATCAGGGGGTATCTGCTGGCCACCGCGGCGACCAGCGGCGCCGCGCTTGTGGCTGCGGGGAACGCCAACCACTGGCGTGGCCCGTCGACCCGCACCACGCGGGCGCCGGCGATGTCGATCGGCGGGTGTGGCCCGGCAAGGTCGACGACCAGGGTGCGTTCTCCACCGATCTGGGCGCGTAGGTCGGTCAACAGTCCGTCGAAGCCGAGCCGGCCGTGGTCGATGACCAGCACCCGCCGGCACAGCTGCTCGATGTCGGTCATGTCGTGGGTCGTAAGCAGCACCGTTGTCCCGTGTTCACGGTTGATGTCGCCCAGGAATTCGCGTACCGCGGCCTTGGACACGACATCGAGCCCGATTGTCGGTTCATCAAGATAGATGATTTCCGGGTCGTGCAGCAGAGCGGCGGTGAGATCGCCCCGCATGCGCTGGCCGAGTGAAAGCTGGCGGACGGGAGTGTCAAGGAACGGTGCCAGTTCCAGGAGGTCGACGAAACGGTCGAAATTCTCGCGGAACCGGGTCGGCGGCACATGGTAGATACGCCGAAGCAGGTTGAAGCTGTCGCGCAACGGCAGGTCCCACCAGAGCGTGGTGCGCTGCCCGAAGACCACCCCGATTCGGCGCGCGAGCTCCATCCGCTGCCGCGACGGATCGAGCCCGCCGACCCGTAACCGACCGGCGCTGGGCACCAGGATCCCGATCAGCATCTTGATGGTCGTGGACTTTCCGGCGCCGTTCGGGCCCAGGTAGCCGACCATCTCCCCGGCCCGGATGCGAAAGGTCAGATCGACTACGGCCGGCATGTTCACCCGTTCGCGGCGAAATCGGCCAGCCCGACGGCGTAGGACGAACGTCTTCCCGACCCCGGCGACATCGATCACGACGTCGCCGGGGTCGGGAAGACGTTC
>NZ_CAUVXG010000052.1:21707-32845 GCF_963555885.1 Protofrankia sp. Cr2 | reverse complement strand
ACCCCCGATCGACCGACCACTGCGCTGCCGACCACCCCGCTCACCGTGGCCGTCCAGAACCCGACTGCTGGCGCCATCGCCGGATCCGGAGCAGGCAACGGTGGCGGCGCAGGCGGTGCCGCCGGTTCCGGTCACTCGCCCGCCACGCAACGGTCCTCAGCGGCGCCCGCGCCGACGTCGCGGACCTACGACATGCCTTCGGGCTTCCCGGGTTCCTGGTCTGGAAGCGTGAGCCAGCCCGGATCAGCAACGTACACAGTGAAGATTTCGCTTACCAACGGTGACCTCGGAGACAACGTCGGACGGGCCTCCTACCCGGAACTCGGTTGTGTGGCGGACCTGTTCTTCACCGACGTGGCAGGTTCGACGATCCGGGTGCAGGGCAAGCTCATCGTGAACTCCTACAACAACTGCGTGGCGGCAACGCTCGACCTCACGCTGCGCTCGAGCTCATCGATGGACTACCTGGCCCAGTCGCCGGGCTTCGCCGGCAGTGCGAACGCCGTCCTCTACCGATGATCTTTGCGGGTGCACCGAACCGCATCGCTACCCGGGCTGCAGTGATCAACATAGGAGAGTCCCATCAGTCGCGAACAGATCAGCCTGGAACCGTACGTGTTCACCGATCCACCTACGCAACCGCTGATGTCGCTACGGGTCGAGCGTCGCGGCCCGATCGTTCAGGTCACGCTTGTCGGCCCGGGCAAGGGCAATGCCATGGGCCCGCACTTCTGGCGCGAGGTTCCGCTGGTATTCGCCGCGCTAGACGCCGACGACAGCGTTCGCGCCGTGGTGGTCACCGGCTCCGGTGACAACTTCTGCTACGGCCTGGACCTGCGGACCATGCTCGGGGAGGTCATCGGACCGACCAGGGACGACGGCGGTCTCGCTCGCGGGCGCACCCTGCTGTTGCACAAACTGCGGTCCATGCAGGATGCGCTCACCACGGTCGCGGCCTGCCGCAAGGCCGTCGCCGCCGCGATCAGCGGCTGGTGCATCGGCGGCGGGGTCGACCTGGTGGCTGCCTGCGACGTCCGGTATGCCAGCGCCGAGGCGAGGTTCAGCGTGCGAGAGGTGAAGGCCGGCATGGTCGCCGACGTGGGTAGCCTGCAACGCCTACCCGCCATCATCGGGGACGGCCACCTGCGGGAACTCGCCCTGACGGGCAGGGATATCAACGCGGCCCGCGCCGAGCGGATCGGGCTGGTCAACGACGTCCTACCGGACCCGGCCGCCGCGCTCGCCGCCGCCCATGCCTTCGCCGAGGAGATCGCGGCCAACCCGCCGCTGGTCGTCGCGGGTGTCAAGGACGTTCTGGACGCCGCCCGTAGCCCCGTGGTCGAGACCGGCCTGCGCTACGTCCGGGCCTGGAACGCCGCATTCATGCCATCTCATGATCTTTTCGAGGCTGCCAGTGCGTTCAACGAACGCCGCCCACCGCGGTTCACCGGCGGCTAGGGCAGGGCAGGGCAGCGCCGACCGGAAGACGTCAGACGATCCGCTCCACCACCGCTGCGATGCCCTGGCCGCCACCGATGCACATCGTCTCCAGACCGTAACGGACGCCTCGCCGGTGCATCTCGTTCAACAGGGTCGCCAGAATGCGCACGCCCGTCGCGCCGACCGGGTGCCCAAGGGAGATGCCCGACCCGTTCACGTTCAGCCGGTCGAAGTCAGCCGGAGCGAACGCCCACTCCCGGGTCACCGCCAGCACCTGGGCGGCGAACGCCTCATTGCACTCGATCAGATCGATGTCGGCGAGTTTGAGGCCGGCCCGGTCCAGCGCCCGCGCGGTCGCGGGAACCGGCCCGATTCCCATCGTCCGCGGCGGTACCCCGGCGACCGCCCACGACACGATGCGTCCGAGCGGACGCAGCCCGAGCTGCTCTGCCCGCTCACGATGGGTGACCAGACAGACGGCCGCGGCGTCGTTCTGGCCGCTGGCGTTACCAGCGGTGACTGTTGCCTCCGGGTCGCTGCGCGCCATCATCGGCCGCAGGGCGGCCAGCCGCTCCAGGCTCGAATCCGCACGTGGGTGCTCGTCGGTGTCGACGAGGACGGTGCCCTTCTTGCGGTCGGTGACGGCCACGGGCACGATCTCGTCGGCGAAGTAGCCGGCCTGCTGCGCCGCGACCGCCCGCTGATGTGACCGCAACGCGAGCTCATCCTGCTCGGTACGGGAAATTCCGTACTCGCGGCGGAGGTTCTCCGCGGTCTCCAGCATTCCGCCCGGTACCGGGTGGTCCTTCCCACCCGCGGTGACCCGGCCACGCGCCAGCCGGTCGACGAGGTCGACACTCGGCTTCCTCGTCCCCCACCGGATCCCGGTCGTGTAGAACTCCGCCTGACTCATACTCTCGGCCCCACCGGCCAGGACGAGGTCTGCCACGCCGGTCTGCACCTGCATGCCGGCGAACAGCACGGCCTGCAGGCCAGAACCACAGCGGCGGTCGAGTTGCAGGCCCGGCACCTCGATCGGGAGGCCGGCGTCGAGGGCGGCGACCCGTCCGATCGCCGGTGCCTCCCCGTTCGGGTAGCACTGGCCGAACACCACGTCGTCGATCGCGTCCGCCGGCACACCGGTCCGCTCGACCAGTGCCCGGATCACGGTGGCGGCAAGCTCTGTGGCGGGGGTATCGGTGAAGACGCCCCCGAAACCACCGACCGGCGTACGCAGCGGCGAACAGATCACGGCGTCAAGCATTCGTCATGCTCCTCACAGTCGGTGGGGGCGGGGCCGATTCGACGGAGTTCACCCATACCGGATCATCGCTGGTCACGTGCGCCGGCGCACGCGGTCGCGCCGGATGGTTGACCCATGCATCAGTAGAGTTATCGTGTATATCATCGATCTGATCGTATGCGCAGCACCGCCGGTCACCGGCCCCACCCGGTAGCGCTCCAAGGACTGCGGCCTGCGGGCGCGCGATCTGACGATCGTCGCGTGCCCTTTGGCCATCTAGAGATAATAGGCGGCCTCCGGGCGCGCGATCTGACGATCGTCGCGCGCCCTTTGGCCATCTAGAGACCGTGAACCGAAGTTGAGATCCCGAACCCTGCGGAGGTAACAGCATGGATGCGGCGGACTTCTCCGAGATCCTGACGACCGTGCGGACGTTCATCCGCGATCGTGTCGTACCGGTCGAGAACGAGATCGACGAGAAGGACGAGGTTCCGCTCGACATCCGGGACGCCACCAAGGAGATGGGCCTGTGGGGCTTTGCCATCCCGGCGGAGTACGGCGGCCTCGGGCTGTCCATGAGCGAAGAGGCGCGGCTCGTCTTCGAGCTCGGGTACACGACGCCCGCGTTGCGGTCGATGTTCGGTACCAACAACGGCATCGCCGGGCATGTGATCATTGAGGGCGGCACCGAGGAGCAGAAACGGCACTGGCTGCCGCTGCTGGCCTCCGGTGAGGTGACCGCTTCGTTCGGGCTCACCGAGGCCGACGCCGGTTCGGACCCGTCCACCCTGACCACCAGCGCCTACCGCGACGGTGACGAATGGGTGATCAGCGGTGCCAAACGGTACATCACCAACGCCCCGATCGCCGACGCCATCTTCGTGTTCGCCCGCACGAACCCCGACGTGCCGGCGACCCGTGGCATCTCCAACTTCATCGTGCCCAAGGGCTCACCGGGGCTCACGATCGGACCGCGGGACCACAAGATGGGCCAGGCCGGTGCGTGGAGCTCGGACGTCTACCTCGACGAGGTACGCGTTCCCCACACCCACCTCGTCGGCGGGGACACCGGCGAGGGGTACGGCTTCGCGACCGCCATGCGCTGCCTGGCCCACGGCCGCATCCACATCGCCGCGCTGTGCGTGGGGCTCGCACAGCGGCTGGTGGACGAGTCGGTGTCCTGGGCCGCACAGCGACACCAGGGCGGCCGGCCGATCGGGGACTACCAGCTTGTCCAGGGCATGATCGCCGATTCGGTGACCGACCTGTACGCCGGCCGCGCGCTGGTGGTCGAGACCGCACGAGCCTTTGACGCCGGCGCCGACACCAAGGTCGGGCCGTCCGCGACGAAGTACTTCTGCAGCGAGATGGTCTGCCGGGTCGCCGACCGGGCGGTCCAGATTCACGGCGGCGCGGGCTACATCAGAGGAGTCCCGGTCGAGCGTTTCTACCGGGACGCGAGGCTTTTCCGGATCTACGAAGGCACCTCGCAGATCCAGCAGTTGATCATAGCGCGGCACCTGCTGCGCGAGGCGTCCAAGTAGCCCGAGGCGTCCAAGTAGCCGGTTCCTGAACCGGAACGGAACCGGCTACAGCCATCCCCGCCGCCGGAAGGCGAGGTAGAGCCCGCTCGCGCATCCGAGAAGAATGACCAGACTGACGAGGAAACCCCACTCGCTACCGAATCCGGGATACGGGACGTTCTGACCGTAGAACCCGGTGACGGCGGTCGGCACCGCTATCACCGCGGCCCAGCCGGTCAGCTTCTTCATGATGACGTTCAGGCGGTTGCTCTGGATGGTCAGGTTGGTCTCCAGGATCGTCGTGACGAGATCGCGAAGGCTCTCCGTCCATTCGGTCGCCCGCAGCACGTGGTCATAGACGTCCTGAAGGTAGGGGAGCATCGCCTCATCGATGATCCGAAGATCCCGGCGCATCAGGGTGTTGACGACCTCTCGCATCGGCAACACGTCGCGGCGCAGGAGGACCAGACTCTTGCGGATCTCGAAACTGCGCCGCTGGACCAGGACGTCGTCCGGAGTGTCCGCGAACAGCAGATCCTCCAGCTTGTCGATCTCCGCATCCAGCTCCTGCACGGTGTCGAAATAGCCGTCGACCAGATAATCGATCAGACCGTGCAGCAGGAAGCCGACCCCGTGCACCGCAAGATCGGCATTCACGTCCCAGTGCCGGACGACCGCGTCGATGTCGAAGCCCTCGTCGCCGCGGACCGTCACCAGTACCCACGGTGTGACGAACGCGGATATCTCGTGCGCGGCCAGCGCACCGGTGCCCAGATCCAACCCCACTGAATAGGCGTTGAGGAACAGGTGGGTGCGGTAACGGTCGACCTTCGGCCGCTCGCCGGGGCTGACCGCGTCCTCAAGGGCCAGCGGGTCGAGCTTGAGCAGGCGGGCGATGGTATGGAGGCCGGCGTGATCCGGCGCGCACAGATCGAGCCACACGACCGTACCCGGCCGCTCCAGATGCTCACCGACCGCCGAAACCGGAAACCCGGAAGCCTCCAGCACACCCGCGCGGTAGGCCCGGGTGTGCGGTGGGGACGATCCGATCGCGCTGTCGGGATGCTCGTGCACGTCAACCATGCACCCGTCTGCGCCATCACCCCAGACCGGGCCATCGCTCCAGTCCGCGACGTCGCCGAACACCGCATCCTGCTCGTTGACCACTACAGGCCGTCCCTTCGGGCCGTTAGCACTCCGGAGACTGCGGCCTCCAGGCGTGCGATCTGACGAACATCGCACGCCCTTTGGCCATCTGGACGCGCACACCCTCGTGGGAGCGAACCTGTTGGCGTGCACCGTCGCGTCGTAGTGTCCCTCTGGACGACCGGGCGGCGCTCACGGAAAGATGGTCACATGGTCACGATCGCGGCAGTAGGCGACCTACACATCGAAGCCGGAGCCGGGCCGAGGTTGCGGACGCTGTTCGAACGGGCCGCGGACGAGGCAGACGTGTTCCTGCTCGCCGGTGATCTGACCGAGGGCGGTGAACTCGCCCAGGCTGACGCCGTCTGCGAGGTGTTCGGCGGCCTTGACCTACCCGTGATCGCCGTGCTCGGCAACCACGACCACCACGACGGCAGACAAGCCACCATCACCGAGATGCTGTCCCGGGCCGGGGTGACCGTTCTCGACGGATCTACCGTGACCGTGCCCAGCGACGGGACGACTGTCGGTATCGCAGGCGCCAAAGGCTTCGCCGGTGGCTTCACCGGACGCAGCGCGAAAAGTTTCGGCGAGGATGAGATGAAGTCCTTCGCCCGCCACGGTGAACAATGCGCGCAGACCTTATGCGCCGCGCTGGCAGAACTTGACACCCAGTGGCGGATCGTGCTTACCCACTATGCCCCCGTGCCGGACACGCTGGACGGCGAACCGCTCGAGCTTTTCCCCTTCCTCGGCAGCCATCATCTGGGCGCAGCCATCGACTCATCCGCCGTGCCCGTCGCACTCGCCGTCCATGGACATGCCCACTACGGCCGCGAACGGGGGCTCACTCCGGGTGGGACGCCGGTTCGCAACGTCGCCACCCCTGTGATCGCGGTTCCCTATGCGCTCTACCGGCTGCCCGCCAAGCCTGGCATGGACGTCGTCCGGCTGCGCTGACACGATGCATGACACGCTTGGGCGCAGATCGGTCGACCTGAGTCATCCGTACACCCACGTCGTCGCACCCGCCCGGCGTAGTCTGATGACACGGCGGCGTCCCGTCGCGGCGACCCCGCGCGGCCCGGAGGGTAACCATAACAGGTCGAGGGCGGTGCGGACGGTATGCCAATGATGTGCGCCGTAACCTTTTCCCCGCGTGGACGGCTTTTCTACGCCGACCCCGGGCAATATTCACCGAAGATCGGCGACATGGTCCTCCTCCCGACCGATGCCGGGCCGGAGGTCGCCGAATGCATGTGGGCACCGCAGTGGGTCAGCGAGGACATCGGCGGACTGCCGGTTCTCGTGGGGATGGCGCAGACCCCCGACATCGAACGGCGCGCGGTCTCCCGCCGTCGCCGGGCCGAGGCACGGGTCGCCGCAAAACGGCTGATCCGTGAGCATGAGCTACCCATGAAAGTCGTCGGAGTCGACTACATCGAGACCGACAGCATGTTCACCATCTACTTCAGTGCCGACCATCGAGTCGATTTCCGAGCGCTCGTACGCGATCTCGCCCGAACGCTGGGAGCCCGCATCGACCTGCGCCAGCTTTCCGCCCGGGACAGCGCCCGCATCCAGGGCGGGATCGGCTCCTGCGGGCGTGACCTGTGCTGCGCCACGTTCCTCACGGACTTCGAACCAGTCACCATACGCATGGCCAAGGATCAAGATCTTCCATTGAATCCCATGAAGATCAGTGGTGCCTGTGGCCGGCTGATGTGCTGTCTGCGGTATGAGCACCCGCTTTACGAGCAGTTCAAGGCGGAAGTCCCAGCCGTAGGCGCCCAGGTGAGTACCCCTGACGGCGATGGGCGGGTCGTTGCCCACGATGTACCGCGTGACCAGATCACGGTCAAGCTGGACGCAGGCGGCGGACGATGCGCGTGCAGCCGGGCAAGTGTCTGCGGTTCACGCAAGGCCTATGACGCGGCTTACTCGGGGCCGGACACCACAGCGGGGCCCGACAGCATGGCCGCGCCGGACGGTAGCGCCGATGCGCAGACAGGCAGCTCTCCCGCGGACCGCCCGGTTACCGACCGTTCCGTTACCGTCAGCTCACTTGGTCACAGCGCAGCCGGCAGCATCGTCACGAGCGTCGGGACGCAACCCATGACGCCGGTTCCGGCGGCTGTGTCACCGGACAACGCCCGAACCCGCCGCCGCCTGCGCCGGCAGGTAACCCACTCCCAGCACGACCCCGACGTATCCTCGTAACGAGGAGTCACCGGGGCGGCAACCAAAGGTAACTTGTCATTACTTTTCGGCGCCGCGACAGGCCCCGCCCCCGGAGTCAGGGATCAGGGATCGAAGCGGTATCCCATACCGCGCAGGGTGGTGACCAGTCGACGTTGCGGCGGCCGCCCCTCGACCTTGGTTCGTACCCGGCGAACATGTTCGGTCACGGTAGCCGGATCCTGGAAACGCGTGCCCCAGACCTGCTCCAGCAACTCCTCACGGCTGAAGACCCGGCGGGGGTGACTGGCGAGGAAGGCAAGCAGCTCGTACTCACGCGCTGTCAGATCAATACGCTCGCCCGCAACCGCGACTTCACGCGCACGCAGGTCAATGGAGACGTCGCCATACACGAGCGGGTCGTTCCCGTCCCCGGTGCGCTGCGGCGGCGGCTCCACCGGACGCCGGCGCAGCCGTGCCCGCACGCGTGCGACGAGTTCCCGAAGCGAGTACGGCTTGACCACATAGTCGTCCGCGCCGAGTTCCAGGCCGACGACACGGTCGACCTCCTCGGCCCGTCCGGTCAACATGATCACCGGTACTTCGCTGGTCTGTCGCAGCCGGCTCAGGACGGCAAATCCGTCCATCCGCGGCATCGCGACGTCGAGCACGACGAGGTCGACCTCGGTGGTCTGGAAAAGCTTGAGCGCGGCCTCTCCGTCTGCCGCCTCCAGCACTCGATACCCGAACCGTTCAAGGCTGCGGGCAAGCGCAACTCGAGAAGCTTCGTCATCCTCGGCGATGAGTAGAGAAGCCCCCCTCGTTGCTGTTGCAGTTGCGTCCCCGGTCATGGTCGAAACCCTACGCACGCTCTCCGGAACCGCTGCGAGCGGGGTGGCGGGCGCGTCCTGAACTCGAGATTCCAACACATTTCTGTAACGAAATAATTACATGCCGTCAACAAATAGCCATCAGAAACACACTGGATCAGCGCCCGAGCCGATCTTCCAGATCTCGGTGGCTGCACAACGTGGAACCGGCGCGTCGGCGGGTCGTCTACTCACCGGCACCCGCGGACCGGCACCCGCGGTCGCACACCGATGCCGCCCACCGCCAGCCCAGAGAGACCGACGTGGTCTGGCATACTCAAGATGCAGGCCAGCACCATGCCGGAGTAGCTCAGTGGCAGAGCAATCGCCTCGTAAGCGATAGGTCGCGGGTTCAATCCCCGCCTCCGGCTCAGACCCCCTCTGACCAGGGCGTGACCCAGTTAACATGGATCATCGACCGGTAGCTCACCGGTCGACCATCCAGGCAGGGATCAGCCGGACTCGCGGTTACTGATCGCGGTCGTGGTGGTGAATCAGTGAAGATCCCTCACCACGACCGCGCTGCGCGGCTCCCACCGGTGCGTCACGACCGCGTCAGGCGTGCCTCACGCGGACTTCACCTCCGCCGCTGGATCTTCGGCGGCCTCGGGCTTGTACTCGTCGTGCTGGTGATCCGTCGGGGTGGCCGATTCCTTCTCGCGCAGGACCGAGGCGAGGATCTCCCGCTCCGCTTCGGTCCTGCCGACCCAGGACGCACCTTCGACCGACTTGCCCGGTTCAAGATCCTTATAGACCTCGAAGAAGTGCTGGATCTCCAGCCGGTCGAACTCGGGCAGGTGTCTGATGTCACGCAGGTGCTCTTGGCGGACGTCCGCGACCGGCACACACAGCACCTTGTCGTCCGGGCCTTTCTCGTCGCTCATCTGGAACATGCCGATTGTGCGGCATCGCACCAGGCAGCCCGGGAACGTCGGCTCCTCCAGCAGGACGAGCGCGTCCAGAGGATCACCGTCCCGGCCCAGCGTACCCTCGATGAACCCGTAGTCCGAGGGATAATGAGTGGACGTGAACAGCATCCGGTCGAGCCGGATACGTCCGGTGTGGTGATCCATCTCGTACTTGTTGCGTTGCCCCTTCGGGATCTCGATGGTCACATCGAACTCGAGGTCCACACCGTCCCCTGTCATGTCGGTGGGCGCATCCCGTCCGGAGCGCCCGCGTGTTCTGTACTTGTTACCAGTGTCCCCAGCTACGACCGCAGCCCAGGACCGCGACGAATCGATCATGTAAAATCAAACATTCGCCGCTTACCTGGTGCCGACGGACGGGGTGACCCCGCGGTGAAGTCTCCCGACCTCGATCGGTTGCGGGGTCTGTCCGGGATATTCCCCGTGCAGGTGATGCGACTCGGATTCACCCGACGTAGTCTCGCGCATGTGGCCCCTGGGATGGCGGGTCGGGTCGGCGGACTGACCGCCATCGCCGGAGCACTGATCGCCGGCCAGCTGTCCGTCGCTCCGGTGCAACGACCGGAGGTCGCCCACACCGGCTCCCGACCGGCGGCAGTCCCCTTCGCGGCGCTGGATTCGGCAGCGCGGGCCGCCGACCCCGCCGCCCTGGGCGCCCGGCTCGCCGGTCCGCTTGCGAGCCCCGCGCTGGGCAACCCGGCGGGGCTGGTGGTGGACGCGCTGACCGGAGCCGTGCTGCTGGATCGCCGCTCCGACCTGCCGACGGCACCGGCGTCCACCTTGAAGACCGTGGTGGCCGCGGCCGCGCTGACCACCTTCGGCCCACGGGAAACCCTTACGACCCGGGTCTTCTACAGTCCACCCGCCACCGCGGATGGTGCTGCGACCATCGTCGGCGGCGGCGGGACCCTGTGGCTGGTGGGTGCGGGCGATCCGACACTGACCGCAGCCGCCGGACCCACCGTCTACCCCTCTTTCGCACGCCTGTCGGACCTCGCCGCACAGGTACGTGAGACCGGCGTCACCCATGTCGACCGTGTGGTCGCAGACCAGACACTGTTCACCGGACCGCCCATCGCTGAGGGCTGGCGCGACAGCTATGTGACCGACGGCAACGTCACACCGGTCTCCGCGCTCGAGGTGGACGGTGGTCGCAGCGCCGCGGGCGCGACCGGCCCGCGCACGAACTCGCCGGCGATGGCCGCCGCCAACGCCTTCGCGGCGGCGCTGCGCCGTTCCGGAGTGCAGGTTAACTCGACCGAAATCGGCGCCCTGCCAGCCACCGGCGTCGCCCAGCCTGGCGCACGGCAGGTTGCCGCCGTCCAGAGTCCGCCGATCCCGTTGTTGGTCGAGCGAATGCTCACCTACTCCGACAACGACCTCGCCGAGAACCTCGGCCGGCTGGTGGCACACGCCCGCGGCCTGCCGACTTCGTTCGCCGGTGCCACCAGCGCGGTACTCGACGTCCTGCGGGAACTGGGCGTGCCGACGGCCGGAACCTACCTTGCGGACACGAGCGGTCTGTCAACGTCCAACCGGATTGCCCCGGCCACGCTCGTGGCACTGTTGCGGACGGCCGTCCTGCCCGGGCACCCAGCGCTGCGAACACTGATCACAGGGCTCCCGGTGGCCGGGTTCTCCGGGACGCTGAACGACCGCTACGACTCGGCCGACACCCGAGCCGGTGCCGGCGACGTGCGGGCGAAGACCGGCAGCCTGCGGATCGTGACAAGCCTTGTCGGCCAGGTCGTGGACAGTGACGGCCGGCTCCTGTTGTTCGGCTTCTTCGCCCCGGTGGAAGAGGGCGGGG
>NZ_CAUVXG010000052.1:0-21615 GCF_963555885.1 Protofrankia sp. Cr2 | reverse complement strand
GGCGGCCGTCGCGCTCGAGTCCTGCGGCTGCTAAGAGCGCCCGGCAATAGGGACGTGGATCAAGGAGCGGAGCTGGGGTGCGTGCATCGCGAGGCGGAGGAGGGAGACACCGGAGGTGTCGGGTGGCGACCGACGACAACACAGCGAGGTGCGTACCCCGGCCCCGCGACGCCGCGTCCCCTATTGCCGGTCGCTCTAAGTGCCCCCCACCGATGACAGGAACGCGCGGGCGACAATGCCTGTCATCGGTGGGGGGCGGGACATAGGCTGGCGGATGTGGACGCCGAGCTAGTCGACTGGGATCTCGCGGTAACGACAGCGCGGCGGCTTGTCCGGCCTGGCCCGCCCGTGGCCCGCTCCGAAGCGGACACGGTGGTTGCGGAGCTGCGACGGCTCGCCGCCGAGGCGGAAGGCCATGTCCAGGCGTACACCAGGCTGGAACCGGCTGGTCCGCCGACACCGATCGCCGTGGTGGACCGGCCGGAATGGGTCCGGTCGAATGTCGCCGGCCTGCGGGTGGTGAGCGAACCGCTGCTCGACAAGCTCGCGGACCGCGATCGAGGCAAGTTGTCCACCGCTGTCGGGCGCCGGGTCACCGGGGTGCAGCTCGGCACGGCACTGGCCTACCTCGCAGGCAAGGTTCTCGGCCAGTACGAGGTCTTCCTCCCCCCCGATGAAACCGATACACCCGGCGGAACCGGCACACCCGGTGAAACCGGCACGGCGGGACACCTGGGACGCCCAGGACGCCTCAGCCTGGTCGCACCGAACATCGCCCATGCCGAACAGGCGCTGGCCGTCAACCCGCACGACTTCCGGTTGTGGGTCTGCCTGCATGAACAGACCCATCGCATCCAGTTCACCGCCGTCCCGTGGCTACGGACGCATCTGGAGGGCGAGATCGCCTCCTTCATCGAGGCGACCGACCTCGACCCGGACGTCCTCGCAGAACGGGTGCGATCGGCGGTCTCCGCGCTGCGTGGCGCCGTCCTCGACCGTGGGCCGAACGCACCAAGCATCGTCGAGGCGTTGCAGACACCCGCCCAACGGCAGGTCCTGGATCGGCTACAGGCACTGATGACCCTGTTGGAGGGGCACGCCGACCAGGTCATGGACGCGGTCGGCCCCAAGGTCGTCCCGACCGTCGCCGAGATCCGGTCACGCTTCGACAACCGCCGCGGTGGCGGTTCACCGATCGACCGCTTTGTCCGCCGCCTACTCGGACTTGACCTCAAGCTGCTGCAGTACCGGCAAGGTGGCGCCTTTGTCCGGGCTGTCGTCGCCGAGGCGGGGGTCGACGCGTTCAACCTGGTCTGGGAATCTCCCGAGACGTTGCCGACCCGGTCGGAGCTGGTCGATCCAGGCGCCTGGATGCAACGTGTGCTGGGCTCGCGCCCCTCGATATCGGCATAGTGCGTGATCGGTATAGCGTGTGCCTACCCTGGGCAGCACAGCCATCCCGCCACCGGTACCGGTACCGGTGCCTGAACGTCATGCGGGAGTAGCCGGCATGCCCGAACGCAGGGCCGCTGCCGAGGTCCGGGTCGCGCTCCGCCGCTCGATCGCCGACCTGCCCCCGGGCAGCCTGGTGCTCGCGGCCTGCTCCGGCGGTTCGGACTCACTGGCGCTGGCTGCCGCGCTCGCGTTCCTCGCACCTCGCCGGGCGCTGCGCGGCGGGCTGCTGACCGTCGACCACGGTTGGTACGAGGGTTCCGCAGCCCATGCGGACACAGTGGCCGCGCAGGGACGAGAGCTCGGCCTCGACCCCGTCGAGGTCCTGCCGGCGCGCTCACCCCGTTCGGAGGGAGCCGCCCGCGATGCCCGAAGATCCGCTCTGACCTGCGCCGCCGAGCGCCTGGGCGCGAGCGCCGTGCTGCTCGGCCATACGCTCGACGACCAAGCCGAGACGGTGCTGCTGCGGCTCGCCCGCGGCTCCGGCGCCCGCACGTTGGCGGGCATGCCGCGCTGCGACGACCTGTTCCGGCGCCCGCTACTGGACATTCGCAGGTCGGTGGTCCGCAGCGCCTGCCTCGCCGACGGGCTCACCCCGTGGGATGACCCGACCAACGCTGACGAGGCGTTCGCGCGGGCCCGGGTCCGCCACCGGGCACTGCCGGTTCTGGAAGACACCCTCGGCCCGGGTATCGCCGAGGCTCTCGCCCGCACCGCCGATCTGTTGCGGGCGGACAATGAGGCCCTCGACGCCGACGCGGCGGTTGTCTACGACCAGCTGGCCCGCCCGGCCGACCCGGCCGGTGCACCGGACCGCATCGACCTGGACCTTGCCGGCCTCGCGGGGCTCAGCGCCGCGCTTCGGGGCCGGGTGATGCGGCGGGCGGCACGTGCGCTCGGAAGCGCACCGACCGGGCTGCGAGCCGACCACATCCGGGCCATGGACGAACTGGTGACGAGATGGCGCGGGCAGAAGCCGGTCCCGCTGCCCTCAGGTGTCACCGCGACGCGCGCGGATGGCAGGATCTCGGTATCGCGACCTCCGGGGTTCGCGACCTGCGGATTCGAGGCCTCCGGCCGGGGCGATGGATGCCCTCGACCGGTGCCTGTGACGCCCGGGTCGGGAACCCGGCCAGACACCCCCACGCCCGCCGCTGACGGTGGCGAGCCGCGTGGAGACACCAGGGAGGCTCACGTGACCACTGCGCACACGGTGCCCGACCGGTCCGGGTCCGACCGGACCGGGCCAACCGGCGCCGGAGCGGAGGATCGGCCGCGGGCCAGCCCGCATCCAGACATCGCCGAGGTCCTTGTCAGCACCAACGAGATCGCCACCAGGATCAGAGAACTGGCAGCGCTGGTCGATGCCGACTACGCCGGTCGCGAGGTGCTGCTCGTCGGTGTCCTCAAGGGCGCGGTGATGGTGATGGCGGACCTGTCCCGGCTGCTGACTGTGCCGCTGACCATGGAGTTCATGGCCGTCTCGTCGTACGGCTCAGCGACGTCGTCCTCAGGCGTGGTGCGCATCCTCAAGGACCTCGACCGCCCCATCGAGGGTAAGGATGTCCTGGTCGTCGAGGACATCATCGACTCGGGCCTGACCCTGTCGTGGCTGCTGCGCTACCTGCGGTCGCGCGGACCGGCATCCGTGGAGGTGCTCGCACTGCTACGCAAGCCGGCGGCGCTGGCCGTCGACATCGACATACAGTACGTCGGCTTCGACATACCGAGCGCCTTCGTCGTCGGCTACGGTCTCGACTACGCCGAGCGTTACCGCACGCTGCCATATGTCGGAACGCTGACCCAGGAGGCGATCGACCGCGGCGCCCGGTGAGAGCGTCCTGCGGGCGGACCGGTGCCGGCGGTTTCGCTGCGTCGGATGGGCGCCGCCGGCTGAGCGAAAAGATCCAGAACACTGCACATCGGGGGACCACACTGATCACCACGTGCTCTGACGGCTACGAACCTGTTCGACGAATCACCCATTCGGGGCACCGAGGTGGAACAGGACGCTTCCGTTGCCCGTTGCTCGGATGTACGCGCGGTAAGACGCGGGTACCGGCGGTACCCTCGGCACAAGGGAATCCCGAACGAGGGCGGCACACACGTCAGGAGGGTGGAGCGCGCGTGTCCAGCGCTCCAGGCAGATGACTCCAAGAAGAATCTTCCGCGGCTGGGTGCCTCTCGCGCTCCTGGCCCTGTTCGTGATCATTCTCATGACCGGGGTGTTGTCGGGTTCAAGCGAGTACACCAAAAGTGACCTGAACGCCATCCAGCAAAAGATCGAATCGGGCCAGGTCGGCAGCGCCACGATCCAGGACTCGAAGCAGCGCATCGAGATCAAGATGAAGGACGGCTCCAAGTACGAGTCGTCCTATGTCACCAACCAGGCAACCGATCTCGCCGCCAAGCTCCACGAGAAGGGGGTCGCCTACGAGGTCAAGGTCGATCAGGGCAACATCTTCCTGTCGTGGGTGCTGAACCTGCTTCCCGTGCTGCTGATCGTGGTTCTGCTGCTCTTCTTCATGAACCAGATGCAGGGTGGCGGCAACCGGGTCATGAACTTCGGCAAGTCCAAAGCCAAGCTCGTCAACAAGGACACACCGAAGACGACCTTCGTCGATGTCGCGGGTGCCGACGAGGCGATCGAGGAACTCCAGGAGATAAAGGAGTTCCTGGAGAACCCGGGCAAGTTCCAGGCGATGGGCGCCAAGATCCCCAAAGGCGTGCTGCTGTACGGGCCGCCTGGGACCGGCAAGACGCTGCTGGCCCGAGCGGTCGCGGGTGAGGCCGGCGTGCCGTTCTACTCGATCTCCGGCTCGGACTTCGTCGAGATGTTCGTGGGTGTCGGCGCAAGCCGCGTGCGGGACCTGTTCGAGCAGGCCAAGGCCAACGCACCAGCGATCATTTTCGTGGACGAGATCGACGCGGTGGGTCGCCACCGCGGTGCCGGTCTCGGCGGTGGCCACGACGAACGGGAGCAGACCCTCAACCAGCTCCTGGTCGAGATGGACGGGTTCGACGTCAAGGGCGGCGTCATTCTCATCGCGGCGACGAACCGACCCGACATCCTGGACCCGGCGCTGCTACGCCCGGGACGGTTCGACCGGCAGATCGTCGTCGACCGCCCCGACCTGCTCGGCCGCGAGGCGATTCTGAAGGTGCACGCCAAGGGCAAGCCGATGGAGCCCGACGTCGACATGTTGATCATTGCGCGACGTACCCCGGGGTTCACCGGTGCAGACCTGGCGAATGTGCTCAACGAGGCTGCGCTGCTCACGGCCCGGTCCGACCAGAAGTTCATCTCCTCGGCCCTGTTGGAAGAGTCGATCGACCGGGTGATGGCCGGGCCGGAACGCAAGAACCGGGTCATGAGCGACAAGGAGAAGAAACGGATTGCCTACCACGAAGGTGGGCACGCTCTCGTCGGACACGCCCTGCCGAACAGCGACCCCGTCCACAAGATCACGATTCTGCCCCGTGGCCGGGCGCTCGGTTACACCATGCAGCTGCCGCTCGAGGACCGTTACCTGCGTACCCGATCGGAGATGTTGGACGAGCTCGCGATGTTCCTGGGCGGGCGGACCGCCGAGGAACTCGTCTTCCACGAGCCGACCACAGGTGCCAGCGACGACATCGAAAAGGCGACGAAGATCGCCCGAGCCATGGTCACCCAGTTCGGCATGAGCGACAAGCTCGGGGCACTGAAATTCGGCGGTGAGAGCAACGAGGTGTTCCTCGGGCGCGACGTGGGCCACCAGCGCGACTATTCCGAGCAGGTCGCCGCAGAAATCGACGCGGAGGTTCGCCACCTGATCGAGTCAGCGCACGACGAGGCATGGGAGATCCTCGTTCAGTACCGGGACGTACTGGACAGCCTTGTTCTGCGACTCATGGATGTCGAAACGCTCGGCAAGAACGATGTTCTGGAGATCTTCGCGACAGTCCAGAAGCGGCCCAACCGCGGCTCGTACACGGGCGTGGGTAAGCGCCTGCCATCCGACCAGCCGCCGGTCATGACCCCGGCCGAGCTGGGGCTGGCCAAGCCCAGCGACGTCACGGATCTGGTACCCAACGCGACCGCCGGTCAAGGCGGCCGGGCCAATGGTGCGACGCACGGCAACGGCAGCGGCCTGCCGGGGGCCACCGGGAATGGGTCCGGCTCCGGTCAGGTTCCTTCCGATGACCACACCACGGCGACGGAGCAGAATACGGGCGGCGGAACGGCACCCACGGAGCCGACGTCGGCCGCACCGAAGATGTCCAACCCTTGGGCACCGCCGACGCTACCGAACGACGACGACAGGGGACGCCGTTGACGACCGATTACGGTCTCGCACCCACCGGGTACACGTCTTCGGCTCCTGGCGATGTTCCTGCGGACGTTCCTGCGGACGTCGCCGGGATCGGCGCCGACGGCAACGTTCCCGGCGACGGTAAGGGTCCTGCCGGTAGCAACGATGCGTCCGAGCGGGCGCGGCCCGATCTGGGGCCGCGGGCGGTCCGCCCCTTCGACCACGACCGGGTGGCTCGTGCTGTCCGCGAGCTTCTGATCGGCATCGGGGAAGACCCGGATCGGGAAGGCCTGCGCAAGACCCCGGAGCGGGTCGCGCGGGCCTATCAGGAAGCGGTGGAGGGCCTCAGCCGGGACCCGTCCGAGGTTCTCACCACCGTCTTCGACGAAGGTCACGAAGAGATGGTGCTCGTTCGCGACATCGACTTCACATCGTTGTGCGAACACCATCTGGTCGCGTTCGCAGGCAAGGCGCATGTCGCCTACATCCCGAACGAAGCCGGGCAGATCACCGGGCTGTCGAAACTGGCGAGGCTCGTCGACCTGTACTCGCGGCGCCCGCAGGTGCAGGAACGGCTCACCACCCAGATCGCCGACGCGCTGGAACGGGCGCTGTCACCCCGTGGGGTCATGATCGTGCTCGAGGCCGAACATCTGTGCATGTCCATGCGCGGAGTCCGTAAGCCCGGCGCCCGTACGGTCACCTCAGCCGTGCGCGGGCAGTTCCTGAGCACCGCGACCCGCAGCGAGGGAATGTCGTTGATCCTCAGTCACCGCTGACGACGGTCAGTCCTGCATCGACTGGATCTCCCTGTCGGCCCGCCGAAGCCGGGCCGACAGGCTCCGTGCGATCGCCCGGTAGATCGCGTCGCAGATGCGTGGGTTGCTCCAGCGCAGTTCTTCGAACGCGGCCACGGAGAGCATCTCGCACTCGGTCGGCTCCGCCACCGTGATGCGGGTGGAGCGCAACCCGCCGTCGACAAGTGCCAGCTCGCCGAAGGCGGCTCCGGCCGGCACGGTGTTGAGGCGGAGCCACCGCCCTGCCTTTCCCGCCCGGACCTCGGCGTTGACCAGGCCGCGGGTCACGAAGTAGATGGCATCGGCCGGGTCACCCGCATCGAAGATTACGTCTCCAAGCGCGTAGGACCGGCTGCTGGTGAGCGATCGGACGACCGCGACCTCATCGCCCGCCAACTCAGCAAGCAGCTCCTGCCTGGCGAACGGGACCCGGACGGTAGGTGGGAGCGTGCTGAGGTCAGCCCGCATCAGCAGAGCCTCCTCACACCACTCGAGCGCGATCTCAAGATCTGGAAGTCGCTCGGTGGTCCAGTCCGAGCGCATCAGCCCGGCGACGGCCGGGAGCGCCCGCGGGTCGGCGAACAGGGTCGTGACCTGGCGCTCGGCAAGATCTGCCAACAACACACGGAGCAGGCTGGCAGCCGGCTCGTCGATCGCGGCGACCCGCCGCAGGTCGAACACGATCCACGAAATGCCATCAAGATGATCAACTACTGTCCGTATCAGGCGTTCCGTGCTCGCGAATGCAAGATCACCCTGAAGCTCGTACACGACGAACGCCGCGCCCGACCGGGCAAGAACCTCCCTGTCCCGTTCCGGCCGGACCCGCTTGGAGCTGACCGTGTCCCCGCGGTAGGTGATGCGGACAGGATGCGCCGGCTGGCCCCCCGGACGCAGCAGGTGCAGGGCGAAACGCTCGGACATCTCGCGACAGGCGAGAACCCCACGGACGCTGTTGCCCTTGTGGTCCAGGGGCGGACTGTAGAGGCCGACACCCAGCTGGCCCGGCAGAACCGCGCAGATCCCTCCTGCAACGCCGCTCTTGGCCGGCAACCCGACCCGCAACAACCACTCGCCAGCGTGGTCATACATACCGCAGGTGCCCATGACCGCGAGAACGCTCCCCACGTCCGCATCGGACACGACCCGCTGCTTCGTCAGTGGGTTGACGCCACCGAGAGCGAGTGTCGCCGCCATGATGGCCAGGTCGGAAGCAGTCACGAGGATGGCGCACTGCCGGAAGTAGATGGAGCAGACCTCATCGACCGATCCCTGTAATGCTCCGGCGTTGCGCATCAGGTAGGCGATGGCGCGGTTGCGGTCACCGGTGGCCTGCTCGGACGCGAAGACCTGTTCGTCCACGTCGAGCTCGCGGCCGGCGAACGCCGAGAGTCCCTGACGAATTCGCTCGAAGCGCTCGGCTGGATCCCGTCCGTCGATCAGGCTCGCGGTGAGAATCGCTCCCGCGTTGATCATCGGGTTCAACGGCCGGCCGGTACCGGCTTCGAGCGTGATGGCGTTGAAGGCGTCCCCGGTGGGCTCGACCCCGACCCTGCGGAGGACGTCGTCAAAGCCACGATCATGCAGAGCGAGGGCGTAGACGAACGGCTTGGAAACCGACTGGATCGTGAACGGCACGATACTGTCGCCCACGCTGTAGCTGTGGCCGTCCATTGTTGTCATGGCAATCCCGAAGGCATCCGGGTCGGCATGCGCAAGCTGCGGGATATAGGTGGCAACCGCTCCGCCGCGATTATCGCGGAACCTACCGTGCAGCTCGCCGAGTAGTCGTTCGATCGGCCCGCCGGGCGGCGTCCCCGCTCCAACCGGTGCGGTAGCGTGCTCAGAGCGCGGCGCAGGAGCCTCGTTCACTCTGCGCTCCCGTCTCCCTTCCGACCTGCCTGGCACACGATACTGTTCCCGCTTTCCGGATGCAGCTGGTCGCCTGAAACACCGTCGTGCCGCTACAGGCGGCAGGCTCGGATCGAGGAGACGATGATGCCCCGGGCGCCGATCTCCCACAGATCATCCATCACCCGATTCACCTCGGCGTGGAGCACCATGGCGCGCACGGCCACCCAATCCTCACGTTGCAACGGTGAAATCGTCGGCGACTCGTAACCCGGGGTAATCTCGCACGCCTTTTCCAGCACTGAATTGGGAACGTCGTAGTCCATGATCACATAACGTCGAGCGACCAGGACGCCCTGAATACGACGCAACAGGCGCTCGTGGGCGGGGACGAGATCCAGCCCCTTCTTCACGATGACAACCGCCTCGGAACGCAGCACCGGCTCACCCACCAGGGCCAGGCCGTGAGCGCGCAATGTGCGCCCGGTCTCCACCACGTCCGCGATGACATCGGCCACCCCGAGCCGGACGGCCGTCTCCACCGCGCCGTCGAGTTTCACGATGTGGGCGTCGATGCCGCGCTCGGCCAGGTCGGCCGCGACCAGGCCGGGGAACGACGTTGCTATGCGCGTCCCGGCCAGGCCGGCAATGCCGTCCAACGCGCCGAGCGGAGCGGCATAGTGAAAGGTGGAGAACCCGAACCCGAGCGGCAGCAGTTCGTCAGCAGCGACACCACTGTCGATAAGGAGGTCACGGCCGGTGATGCCGATGTCAAGGTGACCCGCCCCGACGTAGACGGCGATGTCGCGAGGCCGGAGGAAGAAGAACTCGATATCGTTCTCAGTGTCGGCGATGACCAGTTCCGCCGATTCTCGATGCGCCCGGTAACCGGCGTCGACGAGCAACTGACCGGATGCCGTGGCCAGTGCCCCTTTGTTGGGCACCGCGAGTCGAAGCATCATCGCCCCCGTGTCACAGTTTGGCACCGAATGCACACAGAACGCCCGTCATCACAGCTTCGAGTATACATCCGCGGGAGTAAGACCCGCGGAAATCATCACCAGCTGGCTCCAGTACAACAGCTGCGACAACTCCTCCGCGACCCGCTCGGAGCCCTCGTACTCGGCCGCCATCCAGGTTTCGGCCGCCTCTTCGAGAAGTTTCTTCCCGATATGGTGAATCCCTTTTTCCAGAGCATCGACACTACCGGATCCAGGGGTTCGTTCGCGCCATTTTCCGGCCAGCTCCAGATACAGTTCATCGTACGTTTTCATCGTTGCCGAAATCCGTCCTTCCCGCCGGTCGCAAAAATGATCATCCTGGCCGCTGGAAGGATCCGTCCGCCGCCCGGAGGCCCCGAGAGGTCTCAAGAGGCCCAGCACCCGGGAAGCCTCGTTCGGCCGGCCACACACACATCGGCGCACACATCGGCGCACACATCGGCACGGACCATGCGCATAGTAACGCACGGCCGCCGCCGGCGGGTGGTACCCCACGCAGAGACACCTCGGGAGACACCATGGAGTCCGGCCGACCTACCGCCACGCGAGCTACGTGCCCCAGCCCCGCTCCTCGATCCACGCCCCTATTGCCGAGCGTTCCAATGCGGTTTACTCAATGATTGTGTTCCGTCCCTCCCTCGTCGCCACCGACCTCGACGGGACACTGATCCGATCGGACGGGTCGGTCTCCGCTCGCACCCGGGCGGCGCTGCGCCGGGTCGAGGATGCCGGCGCGCTCGTGGTGTTCGTCACCGGCCGGCCGACGCGGGTGATGGCCGAGATCGTGGCCCAGACCGGCGCGTCCGGCCTGGCGATCTGCGCCAACGGCGCGCTCGTCTACAACCTGGACAACAACTCGACGGTCACGCATCGCGCCCTGGACACCACCACCGCGCTGTGGCTGACCGCTGAAATCCGAGCTCTCGTGCCCGATGCCGTCTTTGCGGTGGAAAGCGGCAGCCATTTCGGGCGGGAACCAACCTTCATCACGATGTGGCCCGATCCGCACGAATGCGTCGGTCACATCACCGAACTTCTCATGGCGATGCCGGCGACAAAACTGCTCGTCCGGCGGGAGCTGCACGGGATCACCCTGGCCGACGCGTATGTCGCGATCGCGCGGATCGCCGGATCGGCGGCCGTGGTCACCACATCGAGTCACGATCTCGTCGAAATCGCCGGAGCGGGTATCTCCAAGGGAGTCGCCCTGGCAGAGATCGCTGCACAGTACGACATATCCGCGCAACGCACGATCGCCTTCGGTGACATGCCGAACGATCTGCCGATGTTCGCCTGGGCCGGGCACGCCGTCGCGGTCGCCAACGCCCACCCGGACGTCCTCGCGGCAGCTGACGAAATCACCGCCTCAAACGACGCCGACGGCGTGGCACACGTCATCGAGCGCCTCTTCCCCTGACCCGTCCTACAGAAGGCGGACGTCAACACCGTCCGACCCGCCCATCGAGGCAGATCATTTCTTCAGAGGCAAGGATGAGGTCATGGCCACATCTGCCACCACCTCGACGGGGGGCGCCGACATCGGCCGCACCGGGCACGGCGGCCCGGACGCGCCCGACACGCGGCCCCACGACATCGATCCCGAGTTCCTGACCCTGCCCCACGCGGCGCTCGCGGACGCCGCCCTGCAGACCGCCCGCGACTGTGGGGCGACCCACGCCGACATCCGCATCGAACGGACCCGCGACGCATCCTTGTCGTTCCGCGACGGCGGTCTGGAGAGCCGCGGCGACGGCCAGTCGGTCGGTTTCGCCGTCCGGGTCGTTCACGACGGGACGTGGGGGTTCGCCGCCGGCGTCGACCTCACCGTCGACGAGGCAGTCCGGGTGACCAGGCAAGCCGTCGAGCTCGCGCAGGTGGCACGGCCGCTCAACAGCGAGCCGGTGGAGCTGGCCGATGAACCCGTCTACACCGACGCGGTGTGGGTGTCGGCCTACGCGGTCGACCCGTTCACGATCGAAACCGCCGAGAAGATCGAACGGGTCGGCGGGCTGTGCCGCACGCTGATGGCAGCCAGGGATGTCGACCATGTCGACGGCACGCTCGGGCAGGTGATGGAGAACAAGTTCTACGCGGACCTGGCCGGGACGACCACCACCCAGCAACGGGTCAGGGTGATCTGCCAGTTCGAGGCGACCCGGGTCGACCGCGTCGCCGGCGGCTTCGAGACCATGCGCACGATCGCACCCCCGGTCGGCCGCGGCTGGGAATGGCTGGTGGCGGGTCCGGCCGCGGGCTGCTGGGACTGGGACGGCGAGATCGCGCTCATCCCGTCTCTGCTGGCGGAGAAGGCGCAGGCATCCTCGGTGGAGCCGGGCCGCTATGACCTGGTGATCGATCCGTCCAACCTGTGGTTGACCATCCACGAGTCGGTCGGGCACGCCACCGAACTCGACCGCGCGCTGGGTTACGAAGCCGCCTACGCGGGCACATCGTTCGCAACCCTGGACACAATCAGGTCGCTGTGCTATGGATCCCCCGCCATGCACGTCACCGGCGACCGCACCGCCCCGCACGGCCTGGCGACGATCGGCTACGACGACGAGGGCGTGCAAGCCGGGCAGTGGGACATCGTCCGCGCCGGAACGCTGGTCGGGTACCAGCTCGACCGCAGGATGGCCGCTCAGAACGCCGTCGCGCTCGGCGTGCAGCGTTCCAACGGCTGTGCGTTCGCGGACTCCCCCGGCCACGTGCCGATCCAGCGGATGGCCAACGTGTCGCTCCAGCCTGCCCCAGGCGGGCCAGCCACCGAAGAACTGATCTCCCGGGTAGAGCGCGGAATCTACGTCGTCGGTGACAAGAGCTGGTCGATCGACATGCAGCGGTACAACTTCCAGTTCACCGGCCAGCGGTTCTACGAGATCCGCGGCGGCCGGCTCGTCGGGCAGCTGCGCGACGTCGCATACCAGGCGACCACCACCGATTTCTGGGGGTCCCTGGAGGCCGTGGGCGGCGAGGCGACCTATGTTCTGGGCGGTGCGTTCAACTGCGGCAAGGGCCAGCCCGGCCAGGTTGCCCCGGTGAGCCACGGTTGTCCATCCGTGCTGTTGCGGGGCGTGAACATCCTCAACACCCAGCGAGAGGCAGGCCGGTGAGCGCGATACAGCCCCACGAGGTCGTCGAGATGGCGCTGGCATCATCACGGGCCGACGGCGCCGTGGTGATCGCCGGCGAGTCGAGCACGGTGAACCTCCGGTGGGCCAACAACACCCTGACCACCAACGGCGCGGCCCGGGACCGGTCCGTCACCGTGATCAGCGTGGTCGGCCACGCGTTCGGGGTCCGCTCCGCGAGCAGTGTCTCGGATGCCGACGACCTGGCGAAGCTGCTGCGCCTGTCCGAGGCCGACGCCCGCGAGGCTGAAGACGCCGACGACTACGCCGAGCTACTCGGCCCCGACGCCGAGGTCACCATGGCGCACATGGGCGGCGGGACAGCGGTAGCGGCCGCGCACGCAGTAGCGCAGACAACCTTCGCGGACCCCGCGCAACGCACCAGCACCGGCGTGTTCGCCGAATTCGCCCGCGATCTCGGCGACGCCTTCGATGCCGCACGGGCCGACGAGCGCCGCCTGTTCGGTTTCGCCCAGCATGAACTGACCACCACATGGCTCGGCACCTCCGCGGGGCTCCGGCTACGGCACAGCCAGCCGTCCGGCTCCGTGGAATGGAACGCCAAGAACGCCACGCCCGGCGGCTCGGTGTGGCACGGCCAGTCCACGCACGACTTCACCGACGTGTCCGTGCCGGACACCGACGCGCTCCTGCGCCGACGTCTGGCCTGGGCTACGCGCTCGGTGGAACTGCCGGCCGGCCGCTACGAGACGTTGCTGCCGCCGTCCGCCGTTGCGGACCTGCTCACCTACGCCTACTGGTCGGCCGCTGGCCGCGACGCCGCCGAAGGACGCACCGTCTTCAGCCGGGCCGGCGGGGGCACCAGAATCGGTGCGACGCTCGGCCCGCCCGGCCTGCACCTGTTCAGCGACCCGTTCGACCCGGAGCTCTCCGCGACCCCGTTCGTGATCGCGGCCTCCTCGTCGGCGACATCCAGCGTGTTCGACAACGGGCTGCCACTGCGACGCACCGACTGGATCACGGATGGCAAGCTGGCCGCGCTGGTCCAGACCCGTGCGTCGACTCGCGGTAGCACCCTGGAGGGCCAACGGGCGCGCGACGATCGTCAGATCGCGCGCCCGCAGGCCGCAGGCCCCGGAGCAGTCGCGGTGACCCCGTTCGTCGACAACCTGACCCTCGACGGCGGCGGGACGGCATCCCTGGACGAGATGATCGCGAATACGTCTCGTGGGCTGCTGCTGACCTGCCTGTGGTACATCCGCGAGGTCGACCCGCAGATCCTCCTGCTCACCGGGCTCACCCGTGACGGCGTCTACCTGATCGAGGACGGCGAGATCGTCGGTGCGGTGAACAACTTCCGCTTCAACGAGAGTCCGGTGGACCTGTTGGGTCGGCTCACCGAGGTGGGGACGACGGTCCGGACGCTTCCCCGCGAGTGGGCGGACTGGTTCACTCTCGCGCGGATGCCGGCGGTGCGCGTCCCCGACTTCAACATGAGCTCGGTCAGTCCCGCCAGCTGACCCGGCCCGGCCGCCCGGCCGCGCGAAAAAACCATAATCGCGCGGCCTTTGGCCTACTACACGCCCACGCCCTCAGGGCCTCCGGCCGCGCGAAAAAACCATAATCGCGCGGCCTTTGGCCTACTACAGATAGGCGCCGCGACCGAACTGTTCACCGGACTGGGAACCGCTTGGCAGCGCCCGCCGCCGCATCTCCTCCAGCTGTGCCCGCGCGGCCATCTGCTGGGCGAACAGCGCCGTCTGGATGCCGTGGAAGAGCCCCTCGAGCCAGCCGACGAGCTGGGCCTGGGCGATCCGCAGCTCGGCGTCGCTCGGGGTCTGCGTCTCGTCGAACGGAAGAGTGAGACGGCCCAGCTCGCTCTGAAGCTCAGGGGCCAGCCCGTCGGAGAGCTCTTTGATCGAATTGCGGTGGATCTCCCGGAGGCGGAGCCGGCTCGCCTCGTCCAGTGGTGCCGCCCGCACCTCCTCCAACAGCTGTTTGATCATCGAGCCGATCCGCATCACCTTGTCCGGCTGGGAAACCATCTCGGTGAGCGTGTTCGACTGGTCCCCTTCGCCATCCGTGACGTGGGACGCGTCAATGCCGCCGTCAATGCCACCGCCGATGGCGCCGGGCACGATCCGCGGGCGAGCACCCGACGAATCGGTGTCCACAGCACCGTCCGGTCCGACGATCACGACCCGCGGGTCCGGTTGATCTGCCATGGGTCCATCCTGCCTGGTCGCGCCGAAGGGCATGCGGGCAGGATGGATGCGGTCCCGATCCGATCACTTTCGGCGACATGCCGCATCACGTCAAGGACGCGCTGTAATCAGGATTCACCACAAGCAGGACCTTGCCCACATGCCCGAGGTTCTCGACATGCCGGTGCGCGTCGGCGACCCGCTCGACCGGGAGCACCCCATCGACGACCGGCCGGATCGTGCCGGCCTCGACCGCCGGCCAGAACCGCTCACGAACAGCGGCCACGATCGCGGCCTTCTGCGCGTCCGGCCGGCCACGCAACGACACCGCGTGTACGCCGCCCCGCTTCGCCAGCAGCGTCCCGAGGTTCAGTTCGCCCTTCCGTCCGCCCTGGAGGCCGATCACGACGATCCGCCCCTCGACGGCCAGCGCGTCAACGTTGCGCGCCAGATAGGAACCACCCATGTTGTCAAGAATGACGTCCGCTCCGCGACCGGCGGTGACCTCTTTCACACGGGCGACGAAATCGTCGTCCCGGTAGGAGATAGCACAATCAGCTCCGAGTTCGCGGACCCGTGCCAGCTTCGCCAAGCTGCCCGCGGTGGTGACGATCGTCACCGACGGTCGAAGCGCCCGCACCGCCTGGATCGCGAACGTACCGATCCCCGATGCTCCGCCGTGCACGAGGAAGACCTCGCCGTCACTCAGACCGGCCAGCCCGAACACCGTCGAGTAGACAGTGGCGGCGACCTCGGGCAGCCCGGCGGCCTCGACCAGCGAGACGCCCGCCGGCACCGCAAGCACCTGGGTGGCGGGCACGTTGACCCTGGTCGCATACCCGCCGCCGGACAGCAGCGCACAGACCTCGTCGCCGACCCGCCACGCGGTCACACCGTCGCCGACCGCCGCGACCAGGCCGGAGCACTCCAGCCCGAGCACCGGCGAAGCGCCCGGCGGCGGCGGATAGAAACCCTGTCGTTGCAGCAGGTCGGCCCGGTTGACCGCGGAGGCGACCACATCGATGGCCACCTCGCCCGGACTGGGGGAAGGCAGATCGGCCACCTCCGCCCACGACATGACCTCCGGACCGCCCGCCGACGTCACTGTCACCGCATACACAGCTGCACGGTATCCGCACGGCCCTGCCGACACCGTGACGGCACCCTGTCTAAGCTGCAATCGCCAGACGCAGATCGTGGACACGTAGCAACAGATGGTAGGGGTCCGACGGCCACTCGGAGAAGATCCCTAGGTTCCGGCACCACTCCCGAGCCGAGGCGTCCTCGACATGGATGATGAGGATGGGCGTCCGGGCCGGCCCCGCCGCGTATGCGACCTGCCGTAGGGCATCGGCCACAAGCGCCCGGCCGACGCCGCGATGGCGATCCGTAAGGTCGACGCCGACCCTGGCAATGATCAGCACCGGAGTCTCCCCGCCGTCGCCTGCGAGGCTACCGCTGGACAGCGCATAGTAACCGGCAACATCATCTCCAGACCCCCGCCGGACGACCCGAACCCGGTTACGCCCGCTCTGGGCGGCAATGAGAGCCTGCTCCCGCAACCAGGTCGTCGTCGGCAACGATCCGCAGTCGAAGGCCGAACGGGAATGGTAGGACGCCAAGGTTTCGACGCCGCTGTACCCGTGAACGCCGATCCCCGGCCCGGCTGTTGCAAGGAGGCTTTCCAGCCCTGCCGGCAGTCGCGCGGGCTCAGCCATCAACCTCCTGACGTCAGCCTCCTGCTCGGCCGAAAGGCAGAAGAGGCGACGGTCCGCCAGGATGTCGGTCGCCGCTCGGGTGGCGTGAGCGATCACAAAGGCGGTGATCGGAATACCCGCCGCGTCACTGGCCGCGGCCAGCAGGCGCCATGCCGGCCCGTCTTCGCCGGTACCGACAGGATCGATGTTCACCATCGACATCCGTGAACCTCCAACATCCCATGACATTACCCTACGAAGAAGAATACGATACCCACAGTAATATGCGACGGGTCGCCGCGTCCCTATTGCCGGGCGCTCTCAGCACGTTCTCACGCGTTCGTTGGTCGGGCTTCACGAATGACTCAGATCGCGGCGGGACCGTGGCACCATGGATGCCACTCGGCTAGGCGACAGCTCGGTTTCGACGCTTCCGCCACCGGCCCGCACGCCACCACCGCTGCGCTCGCCCCTCTCACTCGCACCGCCGCCCGCGTTCCCGCCGGAGTACCCGCCGGAGTACCCAGCCGCGTTCCCGCCGGCGGACACTGCCCTCGGGCGCGACAAGCCGGCATCGTCCGCACGCCGCCGCCTGGCTCTGGGTCTGATGGCGCTGAGCCTGGCAACGGCGAGCGCCGGCGCCGCGGTGGGCGCCGCCGTCACGACCATCGGCGAATGGTCCCCGGCCGTCAGCGCCGCCGCAGCCACATCAGGATCGGCGGCCGGGGCCAGCGCGTCGAACACGATCGGCGCCGCCGCCATGAAGATCGAACCCAGTGTGGTCACGCTCGAGGTCATCGGCCGCCAGGCATCAGCCGTCGGATCAGGAGTGGTGATCCGTGCCGACGGCTACATCCTCACGAACAACCACGTGATCGCCGGCGGTGGGACGATCAGCGTCCGAATGCGGGACGGTACCCGGTACGTCGCAACGCTCATCGGGCAGAACACCACCGCCGACCTTGCTGTCATCAAGATCAACACAACCGGACTGATCCCGGCGACGTTCGCGGACTCCGCGCAGGTACGGGTGGGCGATCAGGTTGTCGCCGTGGGAAGTCCACTCGGGTTGTCCGACACCGTGACCGCCGGCGTGGTCTCGGCCCTCGGTCGTCAGGTCGACATCAGCGCCAACACCGCCGCCACGAACGGCGCCGTGAGATACCAGGCGATCCAGACCGATGCCGCGCTCAACCCTGGCAACTCGGGCGGCGCGCTGGTCAACTCAGCCGGCGAACTGATCGGCATCACGTCGTCCATCGCAACGACGAACGGCGGGACGGGCGCCTCTCCGGGCCGGCAACAGTCCGAGTCCGGCAACATCGGCGTCGGCTTCGCCATCACCGCCAACCAGGCCCGCCAGGTCGCAGACCAGATCATCACCGCAGCAGACCGCTGACAGGAAGTGATCCGACGACGGCACGACGGCACGACGGTCATGAGCCAGGAGCCAGGAGCACGCCGAAGGAGTCATCCGGGGGAAGGAAGGCCGGTTCAGGTTCGGGCTCGGCCGGGGCAGGCTCGGTGTAGGGCGATGGTTCGCGCGGAGCGGGAGGGAGATCCGGACTATCCGGAAGCAACGGGCCCGGGTCGTCCGGAATGGGAACGTCCGGGTCAAGCGGCGGCGGCGTGCTGGGTTGGTGGGGACGAACGGCCAGCTGGAGTCGGACGCTCGGCGCGCCCGGCCATGCACACACCCCAGCCCCGCTCCGTGATCCGCATCCCCTATTGCCGGGCGCTCTCAGGCGCGACGCAACCATATGCGCGGGGATACCCGGACCAATGGAGACCGGAAACATCATCGCAACGATCCGATATTGATCATGAAGCTACCCGCCGCACATTCCGAGCAGGCCCATGACGCCGGCAGTTGCATATAACATCCCGCAAGATCCGATCTTGCTATCAGATGACCGAATTATGCCAACCAGGCCGAGACCTCGCGCTGGCGGTCGGACATACTTCGACTACATTACCTGCGGTACTGCGCTTCGATGATCGCCTGGTCCTTGCCAGACCGCCGGGAGCGCGTCGGCCATCGGACGAGCTACGGGAGCACGCCGGTTGGAACGGGACGACTACACCGATGGCGACGAATCCGCCGGTCCACCAACGGCGACTTCGGCAACCGCGATCAGTACCGGCGGCGCAGCCCATCCGGATGCCGAGGAGTCCGGCTTCCCGGACGCTCCGCGGGCAGAAGCGGAGTTCCACGCCTTCTTCGAGCAGCATCATCGCCAGCTCGCACGGCTCGCCTACCTGCTGACCAGCGACCACGACGCCGCTGATGACATCACGGCCGACGCCTTCACCGCTGCCTGGCGACACTGGGGCAGAGTGCGTCGGGTTGACAACCCGTTGGCGTATATGCGCCGTACCGTCGCGAACATGGCAACCAGCCGGCTGCGACGAATCATGCGTGAGCGGCGTGGCCTGGGCATGCTCGGTAACATGGCCGAGACCCACTGCGTCGACGCCGACGTGCCAGCCATCGTCGACGTCCGGGCTGCGCTGATGTCACTTCCGGCCCGCAAACGGGAATGCGTGGTGCTCCGTTACGCATTCGATCTGTCGGAGCACGAGACCGCTCGCACACTGGGCATATCCGTCGGCACGGTCAAGAGCCAGACGTCCAAGGGCGCGGGCGAGCTGGAACGACTTCTGGAGACAAGCGTGCGCGACACCGACCGGTGGACGTCGTCCCCACCTGCAGCAGCGGCTTCGGCTTCGGCTTCGGCACAATCAAAGAAGAAATCAGGTGCACGAAAGGGACTACCGCGCCCGCGGCGGGAGGCTGACCCATCGGCGCGATTGCGCGGAGGAGAGGCCACGTGACAGGCGCCCACCGCGGATACGGTCGTAGTCGCCGCCGCGCCGACCGCGCTCAGGTGGACGCCGCATCATGGCTGCCGGCCGCATTGGCCGACGTGGCGTTCACCCATGAGCCGGACACCGCCAGGATCCGCAAGCGCATGGCCGGCGCAGCTGGCGAAACGTCCTCGTCAGACACTGACGGCCGCGGGTCCCACCACATTCTGCGAAGCACCGACGACTCCTCGCCACCAACCGGCCGATGGTCGAGGTCGGACCGCTGCGGGTGGCTGTCTCGCCGCCGTCCAGCAGTGATCGCCGTTGGGATGGCCACCGGCGTACTGAGCATCACCGCGATCACCGTGATCGGCGTACGGGCGATCCCACCGCGGGACGAACGCCAGGCCATCACAGCCGTGGCGGCACCGGTTCAGTCAACCTCGGCGTCGCCCCGACCCCCAACCACGCCGCCGCCCCCCACGGCTTCACCCCCGGGCGGGCAACAGCAGACCGCCCCGGCATCGGCACCATCCGCCACGACCACAGCAACGGTCACGACCCCGCGGACCGGCATATCGCCATCAATTAGTACGACACCATTGCTTCAACTTACCCAGATGACTATGCCGACACAACGAATTGTTCTTCCATTGCCGAATGTCATGGACTGGGTACTCTATGGACCCGGCGCTGGTGGCGCCGTCCGCGAACGAGCGCGTGCTGACCTCGGCAACCCCGCCATCGGCCAGCTCGGCATCGTCGGGGCCACCCCGACAGCGGTGACCGGCATGAACGGCCGTTTCGACTGGAGCGGTGGCAGGCCGCAGGCGACCGGTAAGGACTACATCGATCGTCTCGCCGTACCGGCTTCCGGTGAAATCAGGCTGACCATCTCGCTGACCACCGGTGTGGACGGTCATCTGGACCTTTATCTCGGCACCATCGGGGTGCGCGGCATGATCCGGACCGATCTCGACGGACAAGCCGGTCCTGCCATGGCACTGGCACCACCCCAACCGGGCCGGTGGGTCGACGCGGTCGTTCGGATCAACTTCCGAGGAATCGCCGGCCCACATACTCTGGCGGTCACGGTGTCAACCGCGGACGGGTCCGGCCAGCCTGCTCAGGGCTTTCAGCGCGGCGGCAGCGGCGGCACCTCACCCTGGCAACCAGCGGCCACCTCGACAGGACAGATCTCACTTGCCGCGGCGATACTGATCAACAGTTAGAGCCCCCTCCGGGCTACAGCTCCCTCAGACCACCGGCCAGTAAAAATCTGATGACGTAAAGAGACGCTCCGGGTGCGGCAACCATGCAGCCGGCTGGAACGACTGGACATATGAATGTACGGGCGGGTCGCCTCCGTCGAGATCCTCGTGATCGACCGGGGCGCTGTCTCGCATGTTCCGGCCTGCTCGTTCCTCGCTAACCCCCCCCAGCCGGGGCGGGCAGGCCGCCCACCGGGTACGGACCGGAGAGTAGCGTCACGGACGTGCGCCGAGTCCTCTTCTCACCTTCATGGCTGCTGCGCCACGCACTCGCGCTCTTCCTGATCGGCCTGTTCGCCAGACTCGGCTGGTGGCAGTGGGAGAAGGGGCAGTCTACCCGCGGTACTCTGCAGAACCTTTTCTACGGAGTAGAATGGCCGATCTTTGCCGCGGCCGTGCTCTTCGGCTGGTGGCAGATGGTACGTGAGGAACGTCACCCGACACGGGCGCGCGAAGCCGTGCCGCGAAGCGCCCCCCCGCTGGGAGCGGACGACCTACCTGGCGAGCACCTTGACAAGATCAATATTAACGACATCGACGAAATCGACGACGAGGAGGGCGAGGCGGAGTTGGCCTCGTACAACCGCTATCTTGCCGCGCTACACGAGCGGGACGCGTCCTCGGAATCGGGGACGAGGTGACCACCCCAGCCGATGACGCGACGTTGGATCCCACCCGGCCTGCGCCTGCGCTGCCCGCGCCAACCGCCGGGACCGGCCGCAACAGCGAACAGGCGATCCGTGCGGCGCTGCTGCGGTTCCGGGTGATCGCGTATGTGGTGGGCATCGGTCTGATCACACTCGTGCTGATAGGCATGCCGCTGAAGTACCTGGCGGACACTCCAGCGGTGGCCGAAACCGTGGGCCCGCTGCACGGCTTCCTATTCATGATCTACCTGACCCTGACTGTGGACCTGGCATCGCGCTGCCGGTTTCGCCCCGCCCACACTCTTTCGATCATGATTGCGGGAACTGTGCCGTTCCTGTCGTTCGTAGCGGAGCGGAAGGTCAGCCGTCACGTACTTGGTGCACGGCGCCACAGCCAGGTGAGTTGACCCTGCCTATCTGCCTATCTGCCCGCCCGCCTGCCGGCCCGCCCAGGTGGGTGGGTGGGTGGGCAACCGATGACGCCGGACGCGCTCAGGAAC
>NZ_CAUVXG010000051.1:28555-33608 GCF_963555885.1 Protofrankia sp. Cr2 | reverse complement strand
AAGGCGTCGTCATTCAGCCGCTCATCGATGCTCGCGGTGACCACCCGCACGTCGAAACCGCTCGCGTCCAGCGCCGCGATGCCCTCGGGCGCGGCGAGCACGCAGATCATGATCATGCCGGTGGCCCCGCGGTCGGCCAGCAGGTTCAGGCAGTGTGCCGCTGATCCACCGGTGGCGAGCATCGGGTCCAGGAGCAGCACCGGATACCCGGCGAGGTTCTCCGGCAACGACTCCAGGTAGGCGTGCGGTTGGAAGGTCTTCTCGTCCCGGGCCAGGCCGATGAAGCCCGTCCGCGCCTCGGGCAGCAGACCGAGCGCCGCCTCCAGCATCCCCAGCCCGGCCCGCAGCACCGGGATGACGATCGGTGCCGTGGCCAGCCTGCGCCCGCTGGTGGGGGTGAGCGGAGTGGCCACGGTGTACCCGACGGTGACCAACTCCCGAGCAGCCTCATAGATCAGCATGGTCGCCAGTTCACGCAGGGCCACCCGGAACACGGGCGGTTCGGTGCTCTTGTTACGCAGCACCGTCAACCGCGCCGCTACCAGGGGATGTTCGACGACGTCGACCCGCACGATTCGTTCGCCTCCTGCACAGTGCCATGGTCCCGTTCGCTTCCACCCGCAATGATGGGCTGCATGGCAAGCATCTCCCCCGGCGAGGACCGTCCAGGCGGTGCGGACCGTCCAGTCGGAGCCGGCGAATCCGCGCCTGGTGCTCCACTGCCGCGCCGGTCCGAACTGGCCCGGATGATCGACCACACTCTGTTGCGGCCCGAAGCCGTCGGCGAGGAGGTCCTCGCGTTGTGCACCGAGGCGACCGAGCTCGGAGTCGCCACGGTGTGTGTCGCGCCCACCCACGTCTACCTGGCCGCCGCCGCGGCACGTCGCAGCGGCCCAGACGGTACCCAGGCCCGATCGGCCGATCCGGCATTCGCGGTCGCCTCGGTGATCGGCTTTCCCCACGGTACCCACCTGACCGTCGTCAAGGCCGAGGAGGCACGCCGGGCGGTGGCCGACGGTGCGGACGAGATCGACCTGGTGATCGACCTGGCCTGCGCGATGGAGGAGAACTGGCGGTCGATCGAGGCCGAGATCGCGGAGGTTCGGCTGTCGGTCCCACCGCACGTGATCCTCAAGGTGATCATCGAAAGTGCCCTGCTCCCGGACGCGAGCATCGCGGCGGCCTGCCGGGCGGCCGAATCGGCCGGCGCCGAGTTCGTGAAGACCTCGACCGGCTTTCACCCCGCCGGTGGGGCGAGCCTGCGGGCGGTACGGGTGATGCGGGCGACGATCGGTGGCCGGCTCGGCATCAAGGCCAGCGGCGGCATCCGCACCGCCGAACAGGCACTCGCGTTCGTCGAGGCCGGCGCGACCAGGCTCGGCATGTCCGCCACCCGCGACGTCCTCGCCGCCGTCCCCGAATAAGAGCGCCCGGCAATAGGGGCGTGGATCAAGGAGCGGGGCTGGGGCACGTAGATCGCGAGGCGGAGGAGGGAGGCACCCTGGTGTTGGGTATCGACCGACGACAACGAGGCGAGGTGCGTGCCCCGGCCCCGCGACGCCGCGCCCCGATTGCCGGTCGCTCTACGGCCTACCCCGAACGTCCGCTTCGCGAAAATCCGGGGACCCTGGCACTCGGACGGGTCACCCCGTGTCATTTCCGGGCCGACACCTCCTTCGCCGGCACATCCTTCGGCGGTACATCCTTCGGCGCCGCCGCCTTCGCCGCCTTCGCAGCCGTCGCTGCCGCTGCCTCCGGCGACGCCGCCTTGGCTGGCACTGCCTTGCCCGACACAGCCTTGCCCGGCGCTGGCTTCGGTGACACTGCCTTGGCCGACATCGCCTTGGCTGACAGCGCCGTCCCCGACATCGCCCTGTTGGCTACGTTGAGAAACCTTTCGTTCGCGGCGGTGAGCTCCGCGGACTCGGCGCCGGCCTGCTGCGCCCAGGCGTCGTAGGTGTCGCCGGCCCGATAGCCTCGCAGCACCTCGGTCAGCCGTTGCGTGCTTTCGATCGCCTCGTCATAGTGCCGTACAACGGCCGAGGCCGGGCCGAATCTGATATACAGCCGCCCATAGGCGGTGCGCGCCGCTTCGTTCGCCTCGTTGCGACGCTTGAGGCATTCTCGTGCCTCGTCGTCGTTGTCCATGATTCCCCGGGACCACAGCCCGATACATTGCCCGGTGGTTCGCTGAGATCTCGCCAGCTGCTCGGCGGCGAAGTCGAGCACGTCAAGCCATTCCTTTCCAATGGCGAGCCGTTGCGACCGCCGCGACTCCAGCCGGCCCGCCAACGCCAGGATTCCCGGCACGCCCAGGCCGGTCACGGCCACGCTGACAATCGCGAGTACCACTACGTCCGACATGATCAGTTATGGTAGCGGATCAGCCCGACCCATCGGGACCGCGAGACCTCGCGGGGTCGGCCCGAGCTGGGCCCGCACCCTCGGACGCCGGCCGCGCCGACGGGCGGATCCACCTACCGGCTACCTGTTCACGCAGGCGGCGAGGTGGTCGTTAACCAGGCCACACGCCTGCATCAGGGCATAGGCTGTCGTCGGGCCGACAAAAACGATGCCGCTGGCTTTCAGCGCCTTCGCCAGCGCCACCGACTCAGGTGTGGAGGCGGGTACGTCGGCGATCACAGCCGGTGCCAGCGGGGCCACCGTGGCAGCGGGCCGAAACGACCAGACCAGTTCGCCTAATGGCACGTCCAGCGCCAGGACCGCACGGGCATTGCCAACCGTCGCAAGAATCTTCCGCCGGTTTCGGACTATGCCCGCGTCCGCCATCAGCCGCTCGACATCTGCCGAATCGAATGACGCGACGACCATCGGATCGAATCCCGCGAACGCGCGCCGGAAGGCCTCCCGCTTGCGCAGGATCGTCAGCCAGGAAAGACCGGACTGGAATGCTTCGAGGCTGAGGCGTTCGAACAGAGTGACGGTGTCGTGGACCGGACGCCCCCATTCCTCATCGTGATAGGCGATGTACTCGGGCGCGGACAGCGCCCAGGGACAGCGCGGACGGCCGTCCGGCCCGGCCGCGACGCCGGTACGCGCACGCTCCGGCACCGGGCGCCCGGCGGCCCGAGCCGGGACGGGCACGGCATCCGCCGACCGGCTACCCACCGGAGCGCAACCGTGCGAAACCAGGCTTGATCACATCGTTGATGATGGCGAGACGCTGATCGAACGGAATGAAGGCCGATTTCATGGCGTTCACGGTCAGCCACGAAATATCCGACCAGCCGTAGCCGAAGGTGTCGACCAGAGTGGCGAACTCACTCGACAGCGTCACACCGCTCATCAACCGGTTGTCGGTGTTGACCGTCACCCGGAAGTGGAGCCTGCGCAGCAGACCGATGGGATGCTCGGCGATGCTGACGCACGCCCCCGTGTCCACGTTGGACGTGGGGCACATCTCCAGCGGCACCCGGACGTCACGGACGTAGTTGGCGAGCCGCCCGAGAATCACCTCACCGTCCGGGTCGATGGCGATGTCATCCATGATCCGAACTCCGTGACCGAGACGGTCAGCGTTGCACCACTGCAGCGCCTCCCAGATCGACGGTAGCCCGAACGCCTCGCCGGCGTGGATCGTGTAGTGCCCGTTCGCCCGCTGCATGTACTGGAACGCATCCAGGTGGCGGGTGGGCGGGAAGCCGGCCTCGGCACCGGCGATGTCGAAACCGACGACACCCCGATCCCGCCACCGGACGGCGGCCTCGGCGATCTCCAACGACCGGGCCGCGTGACGCATGGCGGTCACCAGGGCACGGATCTTCAGCCCGGTCCCGGCCGAACCGGCACGGAAGCCGTCCAGAACCGCCTCGATCACCGCGTCGAGTGCGAGCCCGCCTTCGACGTGCAGCTCTGGAGCGAACCGGACCTCGGCGTAGACGACGCCGTCCGCAGCAAGATCCTCGGCACATTCCCGGGCCACCCGGGCGAGCGCGTCCGCGGTCTGCATGACCCCGACGGTGTGGCTGAACGTCTCCAGATAACGCACCAGTGACCCGCTGTGGGCGCCGCCGCGGAACCAGGTCGCGAGCTTGTCCACAGCCACGGTGGGCAGGGCGTCGTAGCCGACCTCGTCGGCGAGTTCGACGACGGTCGCGGGACGAAGGCCGCCATCGAGATGGTCGTGCAGCAGCACCTTGGGCGCCCGACGGATGGCGTCCAACGACGGTGGCGGGGCGGGCGCACTCATCGTCCGACCGTACGGGAGCCGCGGGTCGGTGCCCACAGCAGACTTCCCCGCGCCGCGGGGAATTATTGCGATCATGCACGGTAGGACACACGGTGCTCTTCCGCGATCCGGTTCTGATCCGTTACCGTTCGAAACATGTGTTTTCCATCAAGCAAAGACGAAAACCGTCCATCACTGGATGAAACGGATGAAGCCGATGGCAGCGACGAAGCGCTCCCGGCCGTCCCTTCCGTCCCGTCGCCCCGCCGGTACATCGGCAACCGACCGGGCGATCGGGAGCCCGCCCGGTCGGGCTCGGGCTCGGGCTCGGGCTCGGGCTCGGGCTCGGGCTCGACGGTGAGCATCCGCGACTTCATCGACTACGTTGCCGAGTATCTTGATCGCGCCCGCTCCGGCGAGGCATTTCTGATCACCAGCGATGGGCAGGCGGTGGCCCGTCTGCTCCCGCCCGAGGATCTCGACCCGGTGGTCGCCGGTCGGCCAGGCGGTTGGCGCCACCCCGACCATCACCTTGCGCCACCACTTTCCCCACGCGAGGTCACCAGCCTTCTTGCCTCCTGACACGCCAGGCCATGTCTGTGAACACCACGAGCTACTGGTGGATGCGGTCACGGATCAGCGGTTCGACGACCGGGGGTGTGTCGCCGATCTCGACGGCGTTCGTGAGCGCTTCCAGGGCGGCCGGCAGTCGAGCGGGATCGTGGGTGTGGAGCTCCAGCAGCGGTGACCTGGCGCTGACCCGGTCCCCCACAGCCGCCAACCACCGGACACCGGCGGTCGCCGACACCGGATCCTCCTTGCGGGAACGGCCCGCCCCGAGTCGCCAGGCGGCGACCCCGACGG